>JAKAPV010000135.1 GCA_021806845.1 Bacillota bacterium
ATCTGTCCTGGCGATCGCCGGAGTGCTCTTCCTGGCGAGCCTCAGCCTTGTGCCGCGCATCGGCACGAACTTCCTGCCGAACAGCACGACGCCGACGGTCAACGTCTCGCTCACCCTGCCGCTGGGCACGCCGCTCGCCACGACCGAGGCGGCGGCCTTGCGGGCCGAGGGTATCCTGCGGGCGCAGGCCGGCGCGCTGCACACCCAGACGGTGATCGGCAGCGGTGCGACCTTCAGCCCGATCGGCACGACGAACCAGGCGAGCTGCTTCGCCAAGGTCACCCCCGCCACGGACGTCCAGTTGTTCATCACCCGCCTGCTCGCCCGCCTCAAGGCGCTTCACCTGCATGGAGCGACGTGGGCTGCATCCCCCGGCTCGAGCTTCGCCGGAGGGTCCGAGGCAAATCAGATCCAGGTGCTGGTGCAGTCCGCAAACGCTGCGCGCCTGCGACAGGCGAGCCAGACGGTAACCTCGATCCTGCGGAGAACGCAGGGAGTATCGCAGGTCGAGAATGAGCTCTCCACCAGGGAGTCTCTGGTCAGCATCGCGGTCGACCCCGTAAAGGCCGCCGCGGCGGGTCTCACACCCGGTCAGATCACGGGGCAGCTCAGCCCGTACCTGACGAACGCCCAGATCGCGTCACTGAGCGCGTCCGGGTCGAACCTGCCCGTGTACCTGCGCGTCGGCGCAGGGCTGCCGCAGGGGCTCGCCGCCGTGAAGGAGCTTCCCATCGCCACCCCGGCGGGCCCAACCCCCCTCTCCGATGTGGCGTCCGTGACGCTCGGGCAGACGCCGGCAAGCATCACGCGCACCAACGGAAGCGACACCGCTACGGTGAATGCCGTTGTCACCAGCGCCAACGTCGGTGCGGTATCGCGGGCCATCGAGACGAAGATTGCCGCCTCCCACCTGCCCCCTGGCGTCACCACCTCGATGGGTGGTGTGACCCAGATGCAGGGTCAGGCGTTCGGTCAGATGGGGGAGGCGATGGTGGCCGCGATTTTCCTCGTCTATCTCGTGATGCTGCTCGCGTTCGGCGAGGGACGCTCGCCGTTCACGATCATGTTCTCCCTGCCGCTCGCCGTGATCGGGGCGCTGGGAGGGCTCTGGGTGTCCCAGAACCAATTGGGCATCCCCGCCCTGATCGGGATGCTGATGCTGATTGGCATCGTCGTGACGAACGCCATCGTCCTCGTGGACCTCGTAGCGCAGAACAGGCGACGAGGGCTCCCCTTGCGGGACGCCCTCGTCGAGGCGGGCGCGGTGCGGCTGCGGCCGATCCTGATGACGGCGCTCGCCACGGTCGGGGCGCTCCTCCCGCTCGCGTACGCGAGCGGCGGTGACCTGCTGATCTCGTCGTCGGTCGCTGTCGTGGTGATCGGCGGACTCCTGACCTCCACGCTCCTGACGCTCGTCGTGGTGCCGGTCATGTACAGCCTCCTGCACAGCCGGGCAGACCGGCTCGCCGCATCTGCCGCGCTGCACTGAAGAGGAAGCCGCGGGAGGCGCCGTCCCCGGTGGGGTCGGCGCCTCCTGCATTGCAGACTGCAAAATCTCCGCGGCGTGTTGCGCTCGGCTAGCGGATGAGGGTGCGCTGTGGGCGGTTTTCGTGGTCGACGTGCACGACGGTCGGGCGCACGGCCCTCGCCTCTTCCGCTGTGCAGCTTGCGTACGCCATGATGATGACGATGTCGTCCGGCTGCGCGAGCCGGGCGGCGGCGCCGTTCAGGCAAATGACGCCCGTATCTCCCTCGATCGCGTACGTCTCCAGCCGGTCGCCGGTGTTGACGTTCACGACCTGCACCTTCTCGAACGGCAGGATGCCGCTCTCTTGCAGGAGTTCATGCGAGATCGTGATGCTGCCTTCGTAGTGAAGATCGGCATCCGTCACCCTTGCGCGGTGGATCTTGCTGCGGAGCATGGTCACTTCCACGTGTTTCATCTCCCATCGCACGCAAGGATGGAGTATACCACTGCGCGGCGTGCGGAAGACGCGAGCATCTCTAGACTTCCCTAGGCGCGGTGCGCGGCGCGCATCGCAAGTCCGCGGGTGCAGCCGTCGGATGCTGCGCGGGAGATGGGCGCGAGGTCTGGTCGCATGCAAGTCTCAGGAGTGCGCGTCCTGCAGCGGCCGCGTGTAGGCGTACCAACCGTTTACGAGGATGTGGGCCAGGATCGGGGCAAGAATGGTTCCCGTCCAGACGTAGAGCCCCCCGGCCAGAATGCCGAACGCGAGGTCCGCGACGAGCTCCTGGCGGCTGCGCCGCAGTCCCCCCAGCCGGCCGGCTTCATGGGCAAGCAGGAACAGCACCGCCGTGTAGACGACGGAGAGGAAGGGTCCGAGCGCCGGCAGGGCGAGGGAGAACAGGATGCCGCGAAACAGGAGTTCCTCGTCGATCGGTGACAGGATCCCGATGGTCAGGAAGTCGCCGCGCAGGCCGGCAGGTCGGTATCCCTGCGGCGGCCGCGCGAGACCGCGCATGAAGCCAAAGGCGTACACGAAAAGCGCAACGATGAGGAGGATCAACAGCCAAGGCGAATGCCATGGCTGGGCGTGCAGCCGGATCGGCAGCCGGATCGCCGCCAGGATGAGCCAGAAGGCGATCGCGATCAGCGCGGCGAAGCCCTCCCGCCCGAGCGGGCGCTGCGGCCTGATGAACGACGCGAGCAGCGTCGGCACCAGCAGCCAGAAGACGATCAGAAGGACCGAGTAGAGGACCAGCACCTTGGTACCTCCTTGGGACGATTCATCTTCGACGGCGGCTGCCGTGGCGCCTGCGGCCGGAGGAGGGGTGTTCAGCGTGCGCTTGGCACTGTGCCAAATGGACTTTATCAAAGGGGATGTCCGGGAGAACCGCCGCAGGACCGCGGAGTGGATAGAGCGAGCGGCGGGTGAAGGCGCACAGCTCGTACTGCTGCCTGAGCTCGCAACGACAGGCTACACGCTGGGAGAACGCTTTGCGGAACTTGCGGAAGAGGTCCCGGGCGAGACGAGTCGCCTCTGGGCTGAGCTCGCCGCGCGCCACGGCATCCACATCGTCGGCGGGATGGCGCGGACGGCGCCCTCGGGCCTTGTGTACAACTCCGCACTCTTGATCGGGCCGGAGGGGCTTCTCGGCGTCTACGACAAAGCGGTGCTGCCCCTCTACTTGCATTCAAACGCCCTGGGCGATGGAGCCAGCGAGGAGGCGGAGATCTTCAGGCGGGGCGACTCCCTCCCTGTCTTCGCCACATCGCTCGGGCGGATCGGCATCCTGATCTGCCAGGACGCCGTCTACGGAGAGTTTGTCCGTGCGCTCGCCTTGCAAGGCGCGGACCTCGTCGTGCAGGTCAGCAATTCCCCGCGCATCAAGACACAGCACGAGGACGACATCACGCCTCTTACGACCCGCGTCCACGCCTTCGACACCGGGACGGCGATCGCGTTCTGCAACCGCTGCGGCGAGGAGGAGTACACCTTCCGCGGCGAGCACGCCCGGTCGCGTTTCGATGTCGCATCCCACGTCTGCGACCCGGACGGAAACTTTGTCGCGCTGGCTGCAGAGGGCGGGAGAGAGGAACTGCTGCTGGCCGATCTTGACCTCTCCACTTCCCGCGGGGCGCGCTGGCGGTGGAAGTTCCACCGCGACTGGCGGCCGGACCTCCTGGGGCCGCTCGTACGCCTGCCCTAGACTGCCATCGACGCAACCAGCAGTCCGTCGGAGACCTCGTCGAAGTCGGCCCAGCGCCCCACCTGCTCGCAAAAAGTTTTCGGGATCTCCCGGATGCCGTAGTAGGCTCCCGCGAGCTGCCCGTAGACGGCCCCCGTCGTATCGGCGTCGTCCCCGAGGTTGACGGCAAGGTAGAGGCCTCCGAGGAATGTCGCCCCATGATGGAACGCCCACAGCGCGGCCTCCAGCGACTCCACGACATAGCCGCTGCCCTTGATCTCCGCGGGCGGCCTGCGATGCTTGAACGAGCCATCCGCGATGCGTGCGACTCCTTCGCAGAGCGGCTCTTCGTCATACAGCCCCGGCACCGGGGAGAAGCGCGGAGAGAGCAGTTCTGCCTTTCGCCGTCCCTCGAGTGCGCCGACGACCAGCCCGCCGAGGTAGCGGCAGGCGTCGACCGCCTCACGAGCGGCGTGGGTGGTGCGCGAACTGTCCGCGCAGTGCGCGATGGCGGCTCTGGGATTGCGCCGGTAGTATAGCGGCACTGGGCAAAGGCGCATGATCGAGCCGTTGCCGGCAGTGCGCGGGTCTTCGCTGCCGCAGTAGGGGGCGCGCCCCACCTTGAAGCGCGCAAGTGCTTGGCGCACGGTCATGCCGATGTCGAAGCACCGTCCGGTGCTGGATCGATAGCCTTCGTCCTGCCAGCGCATATAGCGCTCCAGCTGGTCCACGGGATCGAAGCCGCCGCATGCGAGCAGGCTGTCTGCAAGGCAGAGCGCCATCGACGCATCGTCGGTCCACTGACCCGCCCGCAGCGCATGCGGTCCGCCGCCGCGCAGATCGAAGATCGGGTGGTAGTCGGGGTAAACCCCGAACTCGATGCTGGCCCCCATGGCGTCCCCGACCGCAAGGCCGTACAGGGCACCGCGGTAGCGCGACTTCAGGTCCATCCGGCCCCTCCTATCCCGGCGCTCTTCGACAGGTTCGGAGGAGCGCCGTTCCTGCACCTGTCCCAACCAGTGTTCGCCATGACTGGTGCCTTGCGCCTGCACTGCCGAGAGTCTCCGCGTGATCGGGGGGATGTCCAGACCGTACCCTCATCGCGGAGGGGTGGTGCGTCGTGGGCAAGGGGCAGGGCAACGAGGTCCGTGTCTTCCGCCTCGGGCGCGCGAAGGAGCCGGAAGCGGTGGAACGTGTGCGCTGGGGATACGCTGTGTTCATTCCGGAGGAGTCGCTCGGCGATCTCGCTGCGCTGCTGGGGACGGATGAGCTTCCCCCGGGGGCCATCGCGGCGTTGCTCGCCGCGATGCCGGAGGGTGCCATCCAAGGCGTCGAAGCCGTACGCCGGGCGAGCCAGCAGGATCCTCAGCTGAGGCGCGCACTGCGCGACGCTCGTCAGGCGCTGCGCAAGGGATCGGGCGACAACGGCGCGAAGTGAACGCCATCATCTCCAAAGGAGTCTTCTTTCGGCATGCGGCACGTCATCCTGGACTGCGATCCCGGCATCGACGACGCGCTGGCCATCTTTACCCTGCTGGCCGAGCGCGACGTCGAGATACTCGGTATGTGCGCGACCGTCGGCAACGTTCCCGTGGATACCGGCTACCACAACCTGCGCAACCTTGCGGCGCTCTGCGGACGGTCGGACATACCGGTCTTCCGCGGAGCGCAGCTGCCGCTTGTGCGCCCGTACGCCTTTGATCCGCTGGTGCACGGCGAGGACGGCCTGGGCGGCGTTGCACTGCCCGAGAGCGATGTCCCGCACGAAGTCGAGCACGCCGCCGTGGCGACCTGCCGCCTCGTGCGCGAGGCTCCCGGCAATGTTACCTGGATCGCTACCGGCCCATTGACCAACGTGGCGCTTGCATTGCGCCTGGACCCGACGATCGGCGAGAAGATCGACCGCCTAGTCGTGATGGGCGGCAGCACGGCACGCGGCAACGTGACGCCGGCAGCGGAATTCAACGTATGGGTCGACGCCGAGGCTTGGCGGGTGGCCCTCAGTTCGGGCATTCGGTTCACGATGGTGGGCCTGAACGTAACCCACCAGGTGGCCTGTACCCTCGAGGACTACGCGGAGATCAAGCGGATGCGGGGCAAGGTCGGGCAGGCGACGAACCGCATGCTCAGCTACTACGAGGCCGTCTATCGGCGGGAAGGTTGGGGAGAGGCGAAGCTGCACGATGTCGTCGCGGTCTTGGAAGCGGTGCAGCCTGGCATCTGCGGGACGGTTCCATGCCGCGTCGATGTGGAAACCGCAAGCCCGCTCGGATATGGCCAGACGCTCGTCAACGATCGTGCCGCGCGTGAAGAGGCAAATTGTGACGTCGCCATGGCCGTGGACGCTGGTGCCGTTCGCCGGCGCATGCTTTCGGCGATCGCGAGTTTCTAAGCAGGTCTGCGGGACCGGCCCGCGCACCGCTCACAGCGTGTCAGCATGCCTGGACACAAAGTGATACACATCGGCTTCACGCAGGCGTGGGCGGTGTCTCGATAAAATGAGAAAGATACAGGATGCTGCGGCGTGTGTTTGACTGACAGCAAAAACTGATACTTGCAAGGCGCGATTGGCGAACGGCTTCGCTTGACAGCAGCCTACGTCGGGACTACACTCTCTGTTGCGGATGAAATCGCGGGGTAGAGCAGTCTGGTAGCTCGTCGGGCTCATAACCCGGAGGTCGCAGGTTCAAATCCTGCCCCCGCAACCAAGTTTAGTACGGCGGCGTAGCTCAGTTGGTTAGAGCATACGGTTCATACCCGTAGTGTCGCTGGTTCGAGTCCAGCCGCCGCTACCAAAAAGCTTGTGCGCGCGTAGCTCAGCTGGTAGAGCAGCTGACTCTTAATCAGCGGGTCGTAGGTTCGAGCCCTACCGCGCGCACCAATCCCTTTCGTAGAGCGTGTTTGCGGGCGCAGGCACCCGAGAAGTTGGGTCCTGCGTCCCCGTTTTTGCTCCGGTCAGCCGCTGATTCGGGCTTGACCTCCTGATTTTAATCAGCAGGTGCAAAAAGGGGCGATGCATAGATGCTGCATCAACTCCTGTTTATGCGGCCGGCGAGATCCGCTGCGCTACGAGGTGGGAAACCTCTCGCAACGCGTGCCTCAGGTCCCTCAACCGACGAGTTTGGTTCATCGCCACGCGGAGGTCTTCAAGAGGAGTCCAATTGTTTAGCCGGCATGCGGATGTTGACTATCGCGAGATGGCAGCGAGAGTGCTACCTGCGGCGCTTGGCGCGTGCATAGGCAACATCGTGTGTCCCGAAAGCAATGAACTCCACTTCCCGGCGGCTGTCGTCGATGATGTAAACTAGCCGATAAGAGATGCCCTCATCCGTAAAGGCGTAGGCGTAGACATTAGCCAGATCGCCATGTTTTGGCTCGCCAACTTGGCGCGGGTCTGGCAGCACGGTGGGGATGATCTCGCTGAGCAGCCGGATCAGGAGGCGTGCGTGTCGTCGAAAGGCGTACAGGTCCTTTGCCGCGGACTTCGTGAATGCGTACCCATACACCACTCAGGCGCGCCCCTCGATGAGCGCACGCAGGAACGACGGTCCGTCGACCAGATCACCGCCGACTTCATGCAACCTTTCCCTGATGATGGCGTCCTCGTCGTCTCCGCCGAACACTGGGACGCGGTGCCCGTCGTCCACTACCTCGAACAGGTCCCCCGGCGTGCAGATCAGCACCTCGCACAGCCGGGCAATAGTGTCGAACCGGATGCCCTGCGCCTCACCCCGCTCCAGCGCCGATACAGTGTCCGGACGCAGCCCAGTGAACGTGGCGAGCTGACGCTGCGACATGCGCCTCTGTGCGCGAAGAACGGGAAGCCGAACTCTGATCTCAGTCGTGGGAACCACCTCATACACCCCTACCCGTCTATGCCGATATGTTATCTCGGTAGAGCGTGATAAGCAACAGCCTTCCCGGTCGGTGGGCGACCGAGCATGTTTTGAGCCATGGTTGATGCAGGTTCGTGAACCGGATTGACCATACGGGGCAAGGATCGGACAGCCTGGAAGTTCGCCCTTGCGGGTCATCGGGTCATGGGGTCAAACGCCGCACCCCTCAACCTTTCCCGGACGTGCGGTCCAGGGGGCATGGTTAGGAGTATCGCCCCGCACGAGCTCTCCGAGCCCACATGCCTAGGAGTATTATAGCGCGGCGCGTCACCACGAAACGCATTGCAGTGTAACTACAAATGTAGGTATAATAAGATGGGACCCTGCCAAGAACGAGGCGAACATCGCCAAGCACGGGATCGACTTCACGGAGGCAGAAGCGCTGTTCGAAGGCGATCTGTACGCCAGGAGAGAGATCGG
>JAKAPV010000136.1 GCA_021806845.1 Bacillota bacterium
TTTTTTTTCCGGTAGGGCGATGCAATGTCCACGAGGCGTAATCCTCCACCACCGCATACGCTTCGTCCGTGGAGATCGGTTGGGCAATCTTGCGGGTGACGACAGTGAAGAACTCTTGCAGGACCTGCGTGCTGAGGCAGCCGGACCGACTGTCCCAAAGTCGCTCAAGAAGGGACTTCGCGACGGTGTGACGCTTTGCAAGCGCGGGGGAAGTGTCATGAGCATAGACCAGGACGTTGGTATCGACGAACTCCCTACGAGTGTCGGTCATGCAGGTCTTCCCGCGGCCACGCATAGGGCTGGGTCGAACCCATCTCAAAACTTTGCCCAAGCCGACGATGGGCGCGACGTCGAGCGACCTGAAACGAATCCTCCTGGTGTACGAGGTCTTGGAGTGATTGCGCCAGCAACTGCGAAACAGACGTGTCATGCTGTACCGCGAGAAGCTTGACACGCTTCAGCAGATTCGCGGGAAGGCTGACTGTGATATTCCTGGTCTCAGCCACACGATCACCTCACCGAATTAAGTGTACCACTTAACCGTGGGACATGAATTGACTCAGATGTGCAAGATTTTGCCGCGGTGCATCCCTGAGGAGGCTCTTTAGACCAACCCGCCGCCTGCTGGGATCGCGGCGGTCCTGCTGTGGCGGCAGTCTTTGGGTGACCAGCACCGTAGGGGAAGCGGAGGCAGCGTTGCGTTCCCCCAGCCACGTTTTTGGGCACCAAGAGTACTTGAGGACAACTATTGGGTTGAGAGTATGGTACGGACCACGCGTTTGGTGCGGGTTACGTGTGACCATATTATTCGCCTAACATTGGTCAAGTTATAATTCAGGCTACATTTGTTGTACCTGCCAGTTGTTCCGTTGGGCCAGGATATGCTTTGAGCGTATCCTGGCCGCTTTATGGTTTGCAGCATTTGCACGAGCGTTGCCCAGTGGCTCCTACCCGACCAGGTCGCCCAGCAGGATAGTCCACGCGAGGATATCTGCGATGCGCAGGATCCCGGCTGCCGTCCAGGGGTCTCGCCCTAGACGGGCCCGGACCCTCCGCGCTGATTCGGCTTCGATGATCAGAAGCGCCCTGTGGACGTTGTCCGTGCTTTCCAGCGGCCCGCCCAGCCGAACGAAGTGTTCTTCGGCCATTGCGTTCATGGCGCTCGCATGCTCTGGCCACATTCTCTGTTCACGCATCAGAACACCGGGCTGCCATGCCGGTCCCTGTTCAGAGATCGCAGTGTAGCGCCTGACCGCCGCTCGCTGCACCGCTCCCGGGCGTATGTCGGACTCCTCACCGAGCAGGATCTGCCAAGGATGCAGCGCGGCGACGCGCAGCATGGTCTGATTGCGTCCACGGGTCGCCCTTCAAGCGCTCGTAGACCTCGTCTTGCGATGCGGCATTGAAAATCAGCGGCGACCTGCCGGCGGCGCCGATCGGTCCGCCCAGCAGGATGGCTCCGTCCTCCGCGTCTTCCACGGACTGTGCTGTTCGGGGCGGCCAGCCAAGCTCGGTCGTCCGACCTGAAGGCGTCACTCCTCGCCGTGCAGTAGTCCGTCTTGGCCATGCGGCATAGGTGCGCCCGCCCCCTTTGTCGGAGTTCGGACAGTGGACGTATCCGATAGGCGCTGTGGTCGCGTGCGCATAAGAATCCCTGACACAGAAGGGGCCGCGGGTCAATCAAGCAAATCTCGGCCAAACTCAAGGGCACAATCGGCGACCTTGAGTGCAGTGCTAGAACCCTCCGCCTACGAGCTGGCGACCTGCTTGAGCGCCGCTTAGCCTCGGCAATGTGCTAGTTTCAACAAATCGGGGCCCTTATCGCCTCTATATGACGGAAGCGGGGACAGAGGGGGGAAGTGCGCTGCGGCCCAATCTTGCTACAGTTGCTGCCGCGGTATCGGGAGACGTGCTAGCGCAACACACGCTTGTTGAAGCGGTCTGGCCAGACGCATACCACTTGGCGCTGACCATTCTTCGTAACCCTGTCGCCGCGGAGGACGTGGCACAGGAGGTCGCCGTCATCCTCTTGCGGTCGATTCGACAGCTCGCTGACCCCGGCGCGTTCAACAGCTGGTTCTACCGCATTGTCACGCGCGAATCGCTTCACGAGTTGAAACGGCGGCCCTCGGAGGAACCAACAGCACCACGGCAAGGACAAGTTGCGGACGCGGAGGACAGGGCTGCCTTCACGATCGCGTTCGGTGCGTTATCCACGATGGAACGAACTGTTGTGGTCCTCCACTACCACTACGGATTCACTAGCCGGGAGATCGCGAGACTGGTCTCCCGCCCCGCGGGGACTGTTCGTTACCACCTCGTTATGGCGCGCAGGCATCTTCGTGCAGCACTCGGTGAGACCCTAGGGGGAGACGAGAACCATGCGTGACCTGGATAGTCTCGATAGCCGCCTACGGATGCACCTGCAGGACGCCGTAGAAGGTCCCAGAGTCCCCCCGGTGCCGTGGGCGCAAATTTCACACCAGGCGAACGGGCGACGTCACACATGGCTCGGCTCCCCGATTCTGTGCAAGCTGAGCTACGGCGCCCTCGTGGGGGGGCTCGCCGCACTACTTGTTGCGATGCCGTGGATACGAGCTGAGCTAGATGGCAGCGCGTCACCGCTTATGGGCCTCGTCGGGTCCAAGATCTCCTGGCAAGGCCATGCTTATGATCTAGCGTGGCCGCTAGCCTCCGCTGAAGTCGGCAAGAGGCTGGGTACAGCCAGGCTAACAAGGGGCTCCCTCGGGACGATCACCTTCGGGGTCTACGAAGTTCTCCGTCCCCAGAGTGCAGCCCCCATCGATGTGGCTTTCAAGGCGATGAGCGGGCCCTGGGCAGGACGGACCTATGAGGGAACCATCGACCTCTTCCCCTCATCCGTCCTGCACGAATGGCTGATGCACCTATCAGGGCATCTCCAGTGATCGCTCCGCCGCCCAAGGGCACTCCGCCGCGCAACACGAGGGTCAAGAGTCTTGCAAATGTGGTCACACAACCACTACGCCGAACGATGGGCTCGTGGCGTCACTGAGGAGTGGATCGCGCCCGATCGCGTAGCGGTGGACAGAGGTTGCGACCCTACCATCGGGGGAGGGCTTCGGAACAGTGCAGGGCGCTAGCGCATGCCGTGGACCGCCTTAGCGGGCGAAGGGCGACGGGATGCTCCGCCAGCTGCGCCCGCCGTCAGTGCTGCGGTAGAGGTTCGTCGCGGTCGCGATCAACGCTAGGCTTCGGCCGGAAACGGTCAGCGCCTGGGCGGCGCCAAACTGCGGCAGATCAAGCCTCTGCCACGTGCGGCCGAAGTCATGGGTGATGAGATACTGGCCATCCCATGCGTAGCGCCGCAGGAGACCGAACCCGTCCGCGTCGATCGCCAGCATCTGCCCCGGCGCCTCTCCGCGCAACGTTACGGGCAGGCGGATCAAGAGCCGCCATCGCCGGCCGCCGTCCCGGGTTTCGTACAAGGCGGGCGACCCCCCGGCGCCGAGATACGCAAGGCCCGTCTGCGGCGTCGCAAAGCTGACGGCCCAGGGGATCGCGTGAGGCATGTGCCCGGCAGCGCTCCATGTCCTCCCTGTGTTCGTGCTGCGCAGGACCGTTCCGTCTTGCAAAACCGCGACCAGCACGCCGCCGGGGAAGAGCCTTGCGTAGATCGGCACATCCGATAGCACCGGACCGGTTGCCCGCCAGGTGCGCCCACCGTCAGACGTACGATACCCCTGGTCGCCCCGCGGGTAGTTCTTGATCACGGCGTAGCCGCGCTGCGATCCGGCGAAGGAGACGAAGTCCGGCCGGCCCGGCAGTTCGCCGGCGACGATCCAGTGCCGTCCGCCGTCTCGGCTCGCGAGCAGCGCTGCCGGATCCGACGGCAGGCCGTAGCCGAAGAGCGCCCCGCCGCCCGCTGGCGACAGGCCGCCCGAGGGCATCGGGCTTGGATAGATCTGCTGCACGGATCCGTCTGGATGGATCACGGCGAGCGCGCTGCCCCATCCGCCGGTGGGCACCGGCGCGACCACCGCGTAGGCGACGCTGCCGACCGGATCGAGCGAACCGGCTATGTAGTCCGCGGCGCCGAACTGGTGGAACGAGCGCCCGCCGTCGGTCGTGACGAGCACGCCGCCTGCGCCCGGTCCCGCACCCGGGGAGAGTGCGATCCAGCCAAGCTGCGGGCTCGCGAACATGGGCCCGCTTGGCCAGCCTGCCCGGATGGAGGCGCCCCACCAGTACGCGGGCTGCAGCGGCGTCCAGGTGCGCCCGCCGTCGGTCGTGCCTTCGAGCGCGGAGAGTCCTCCGCCCATCGAGTTGCCCTGCAGGTTGGGCAGCGCCGCGAAGCCGATCTCCGGCGACAGAAAGTCCAAGGCAAAGGGACCGACATTGCCGGTTTCCGTTTGCCCGATCTGCTGCAACACCTGCCAGTGCTGGCCTCCGTCGGCGGTCGAGAGGATCGCGCCCTGGCAGCTGCCGGAGGGACCGCCGCTCTTGCTGCAGCGCCAGCCGGTGAGGTAGCCCTGTTGGGCGTTCAGAAAGTCGACGTCGGCGGGATAGTAGCCGTCTGTGGCGACAGGCTGCCAGGTGCGCCCGCCGTCCGCGCTGCGCAGGAGCCCCGCGGGGGCCATCACCCCGAGTGCACCGGGCCCAGGCGCGATGGCGTAGCCGACCGCGTCGGTGACGAAATGCGGCGCACCCGCGAACGCTTGGCCCACCTCGACCACCTGCCAGCGGGTGCCCCCGTCCGTCGTCGCCAAGAGCTTCTGCGGCGCAGCATCCGTTCCCAGGAGGGCCCAGCCGTGCTGCGGGTTCACGAACTGGACCGACTGCGGGGCCCCCCGTCCGAGCGGTTGCCAGGAGAAAGTCTTGCCTCCATCGCGCGTTGCGCCGACCTCCCCGACGCAGCGAGTCGTGCCGGGTACGCAGTTCTCGGCGACGGCGTACCCTTCTGACACCGTCAGGAAGTCGATGGCGCCGAGCGTCCAGCCACCCTCCACGGTCACCCTGCCTCGCATCGTTCCGACGATGCGGGCGGCGACCGGATGGCGCACAGCGGCGGAGGAACATGCGGCGGCAAGAGCGGAGATGCAGCAAAGCGCCAGTGCGCCGGCCACGCGTGCACTCCAAAGCCGCCCATTCGCCATCGCCCTGCCCCCTCTAGCACCTAACTCTAGTTTATCGCCGACGCTCAGACATCGCTCGGGCCAAGCAGAGTGCGCCAGCGTCTAGGTGGAACACCTGCTGGCCCGTGTCATTACGGCCATCCCGACATCACGACGCTGCATGCCTGAGTGCGCAGGGCCGTCTGGGACCCAGTCCCGCAGGTCTGCCGAAGGCATCCTTCACCTGGTCCCGCCTTGGAAACAGTGATATCATTTTGATAGGAGGTCGGCTGCTATGGAACAGTTCCGCGAAAGCAAGGCATGGCGCTTGCCCGGTTTTCCCATGTTGGTCATCGAGATCGCGCTGGTGGTCTGGCTCTTCGCGCAGCGACAGTCGGTTTCGCACATCGCCATGGCGGTCGGCGTCATCGTCGCCGCCCTGCTGGCGGCCGGATTCTTCATCGTTCAGCCGAACGAGGCCCGTGCCGTCGTCTTCTTCGGTCGCTACGCCGGCAGCGCGCGCCAGAACGGCTTCCACTGGACCAACCCCCTCACCGTTCGCAGGCGGGTTTCGCTGCGCGTGCGCAACTTCAGCAGCGACAAGCTCAAGGTGAACGACGCGGCCGGCAACCCGGTGGAGATCGCCGCCGTGATCGTCTGGCGGGTGACCGATTCAGCCAAGGCGCTCTTCGACGTGGAGGACTACGCCGCGTTCGTCGCCGTACAGTCGGAAACCGCGATCCGCACGCTCGCAAGTCGCTACCCCTACGACAGCTCCGACGCGGAGGTCTCTCTCCTGGGCAATCCGGACGAACTTGCATCGGAGTTGCGCCAGGAGCTCGAAACCCGCTTGGCTGTCGCCGGGGTGGAGATTCTCGAGGCCCGCCTCACCCACCTTGCGTACGCGCCCGAGATCGCGCAGGCGATGCTGCGGCGCCAGCAGGCGCAGGCCATCGTGGCCGCCCGGCAGAAGATTGTCGAGGGAGCGGTGGGCATGGTGCGGATGGCGCTCGAACAGATCGCGCAGGCCGGAATCGTGGAGTTCGACGAAGACCGCAAAGCGACGATGGTGAACAACCTGATGGTCGTGTTGACCTCGGACCAGGCGACCCAGCCGATCGTCAACACGGGCACTCTCTACGCTTGAGGAACACGTCTTGAAGAAGCGATTCCTCCTCCGCCTGGACCCAGCGATCTACGAGGCGCTCGAAAAGTGGGCGGCGGACGAGCTGCGCAGCGTGAATGGGCAAATCGAGTACCTGCTCCTTGAGGCGCTGCGCAAGGCGGGCCGTCCGCCCGACCGGTCAGTTGTCCGAAAAGCGGAACGCGCGCGGGAGTCCGATGCCCCGGACGATGCGTGACGCGAGGCTGAGACCGCAGGTGCTCGGACATAACCAAGCCGATCCACCGGCGATGCGGTAGGGGCGCTCCGACGCCAAATCGCTATGTCCTGGGGGAATCACATGCAGGTATCCGAGATCCTCGCCCTCTACGACCGGCACGAGCGGCAGGAGGCCGACGAGCCCGGCATGCGCCGCGAATCGCTGGAGGATATCGTGCGCCTTATCGACCTTCGCGGCACGGAGAGCGCCGTTGTCTTTTCACGCCTCTCCGACCACACCGCAGACGAGGCGATCGCTCGAGAAGCGCAGTACTTTGGCGCTCTCGGCCACAACCTCGAGTGGAAGCTCTTCGCGCACGATGCGCCGGGCGACCTCCATGACCGCCTGCTCGCGCACGGCTTCCAGGCCGAAGACGAGGAGACCATCCTCGCGCTCGACCTCTCGGAGGCTCCCGCGCAGCTACTGAGTCCCGTCTCCCCGGACATCCGCCGCATCACGCGCCCGACGGACCTCAAGGACTTCACGCGGGTGCGCGAAGCCGTCTGGCCCGGCCGGCACGCCTGGCTCGATGAGCGGCTCGCGGGTCTCCTGCAAACCGATCCGCAGTCGCTCAGCGTCTACGTCGCCTACGCGGACGGGGTGCCCGCGAGTACCGCGCGCATCCAGTTCAGCAATCATAGCCCCTTCGCGAGCCTCTGGGGCGGAGCGACGCTGCCGGAGCTGCGCGGCCGGGGCCTCTACTCGGGGCTCCTCGCCGTCCGCGTGCAGGAGGCCCTCCGGCGCGGCGCGCGCTTTCTCACCATCGACGCGACGCCGATGAGCCGCCCGATCGTGGAGAAGTTCGGGTTTCGCCGGCTCACGACGGCAACGGCCCATGTCCGCGAAGTCGCCGCTGCGGAAGGCTAGCCCGGCAGGCAACGCCTATAGGTCGAGGCGGCCGAGCGCGGAGCGCAGGGCCGCCTCGTCGACTGTCTCCACTGCGTAGAGGGCGCCGTGCAGCGGCTCGAGGAACCGATAGAAGCGTTGGCGGGCCCGAAACGTCTTGCCGACCGGCCGGTAGTACGGTGTCCATTCGGGGCGAACGTCGTACGCCGGATCCCCGAGGCCGGCATCGCCGAAGTCGATCACCGCCTGCAGCACACCCGACCGGGGATCGGCGAGCAGGTGCTCGGGCGAGAGATCGGCGTGGATCAGGCGGGCTGCGAAGCGAAAGTTGTCCGGGTCCGAAAGGAACGCCCCGACGCGGCGGGCAAGAGCTTTCCTTCGCTCCCAAGGGAGGTGCGGCGAGACCGCTTGATTGGCCTTCGCGAGGTAGCGACGCAGGCCATCCTCCCAGGCGCGGCCCCCGCCGCTCCACTGCACCCAGCCGATGCCCGCGGCCATCACGGCCGACCGCGGGACGGCATGGAGGGAGCGCAGGAAGTGGCCGAGCAGCGCCAGGTTGCCGCCGGCGATCAGAT
>JAKAPV010000137.1 GCA_021806845.1 Bacillota bacterium
GGCATCCCGTGGGAGCGGCTGCGCGGCACCCTGCAGAACGACTTTTTGATGGAGACCGTCGTACTGACGGCGCCGAACATCCTCGAGCCCGCCTTCTCCCTGCGCCTCTCGGTCGACATCGTGGAGTTCTGCACCGAGCGCGTGCCGCAGTGGAACCCGATCAGCTTCGCCGGCTACAACTACCGCGAGGCGGGCGCGAACGCGGTCCAGGAGGTCGCGCTCGTGATCGCGCACGCCCTCGCCGTGGCGCAGGAGATGGCGAGCCGCGACCATCCCGTGGACAGCTTCGCCCCCCGCCTCTCGAGCTTCTTCACGTCCGACAGCGACCTCTTCGAGGAAGTCGCGAAATACCGCGCGGCGCGCCGCGTCTACCACCGGATGTTCACCGAGCGCTTCTCGCCGCAGGATCCGCGCAGCGCACGCCTGCGCTTCCACGTGCAGACCTCCGGCGCGGCGCTGACGGCGCAGCAGCCCCTCAACAACATCGTGCGGGCCGCCTATCACGCGCTGGCGGCCGTGCTGGGCGGCGCCCAGTCCCTGCACGTCAGCGCCTACGACGAGGCGCTCTGCCTCCCCTCCGAGGCGGCCGCGCTCACCGCCCTGCGCACCCAGCAGGTGCTGGTGCACGAGACGGGCGTCACCCGCACCCCGGACCCCCTGGCCGGGTCCTACTACCTCGAGAGCCTCACGAATGCCATGGAGGAGCGCATCCTCGCCTACCTCCAGGACATCGAGGAGATCGGCGGACTCGTGCGGGCGGTGGAGACCGGCTGGGTCCACCGCGAGCTGATGGGCACCTCCTACGACCGCGAGCTCGCGGTGACGAGCGGCGAGCAGAAGGTCGTAGGCGTCAACTGCTTCACCGACGAGGTTCCGGTGAAGGTTGAGCGCTTCACGTTCCCAAACGCCCTCGAGGGCCAGAAGGCGACGCTCGGGCGGCTGCGCGCGGAGCGCGACAAGGTGCGGGTCGCGGCGGCGCTCGATGACCTCGAGGCGGCGGCGGGCGGCGACGTGAACACCCTGCCCGCGCTGATCGCTGCGGTCAAGGCCGGCGCCAGCGTCGGCGAGTGCTGCGACGTGTTCCGGCGCCTGCATGGCGGCTGGCACCAGCCGCTGCTCTGACGATCGGGGGTGTAGAGGATGCCGAAGATCAAGGTGGTCATGGCCAAGATGGGCTTCGATTCGCACTACCGCGGGGCGATGATGGTCTCCCGCCACCTCGTCGGCCGCGGCATGGAGGTGGTGTACATCGGCAACCGGCTGCCCGACGAGATCGTCTGCGCCGTCGTCGACGAGGACGCGGACGTCCTCGGCCTCTCGAGCCTCTCCGGCAACCACATGGTGATGGTGCCGCGCATCCTCGGCCTGCTGCGCCAGGAAGGCGCGGACCGGGTATCGGTCCTCCTGGGCGGCGTGGTGCCGGACGAGGACGCGGCCGCGCTCCTGGCCCAGGGGGTCGATGCGGTGTTCGGCACCGGCTCCAGTCTCGACGCGATCGCGGACTGGATCGAGGAGCGGGCGGCCGGGGCGGTCCCGGGCTAGCCCGCAAGATTGGGGGGAGCAGCTTGGACGGACAGTATTGGGAGCGCGCGAAGGAGACGATGGATCCGAAGGCACGCCGTGCGGGGATCCTGCGGGACATAAGGGAGCAGCTCGACTACGTCTACCGGGAGCTGCCGTTCTACCGGGAGTACTATGACCAGCACGGATTCCACCCCTCGATGGTGCAGACGCTCGAGGACTTCACCCGCAAGGTGCCGGTGATCACGAAGGACGTCCTGCGGCGCGAGCAGGAAGAGCATCCCCCGTTCGGGCGCTACCTCGGCTTCCCGCAGGAAGAAGGCCTGCACATCCACGGCTCTTCCGGGACGACCGGCCGCCCGACCTTCTACCTCTTTTCCCGGGACGACATCGCCTACACGCGCAAGGTCATGGCGCAGGCGCTCTACACCGCCGGCGTGCGGCCGAGCGACGTCGTCCAGATCTCCACGGACCTCGGCATGTTCATGGGCGGCTGGGGCGCGCTCTGGGGCGCGGAGGAGATCGGCGCGACCTGTTTCACGCCCGGCGCCGGCAACGCGGAGCGCCACGTCCGCACGATGTACCAGGTGGGCGCCACCGTCCTCATCACCACCCCGACCTTCGCCCTGCGCCTCCTTGACCAGGCGAAGGCGCTTGACCTCGACCCCGCCGCCTCCCCCCTGCGCCTCGGCATCTTCATCGGCGAACCCGGCGCCGGCATCCCCGGCACCAAGGCGGCACTCGAGAACGGCTGGGGCATCGCGGCGCTCGACTGCGCGACGACAAGCGAGATGACGCCCTGGGCGACGAACGTCGAGTGCCAGGAACGCCGCGGCGTGCATGTGCTGGAGGACGACGTCTACACCGAGATCGTCGCCAAGGACGACGTCCATGCCCCGATGGCGGAGGGAGAGAGCGGCGCGATCGTCTACACCCACCTGCGCCGCAAGGGTCAGCCGATGCTCCGCTTCTGGTCCGGGGACGAGTCCCGCATGGTGTATGACGCCTGCGCCTGCGGCCGCACCTATCCCCGCCTGCCCGACGGCGTCTACGGGCGGGTCGACGACATGCTGATCCTGCGCGGCGTGAATGTGTACCCAAGCGCCGTGCAGCGGGCCCTCCTGGAGGTGGAGGGTCTTGGCAGCGAGCACCGGATCGTGCTCGAGCGCAAGGGAGCGATGGACGAGGCGACGATCCGGGTGGAGTACGACCCGCGCCTTGGCGGGGGGGCGCCTTCCGCCGCGGACCTCGAGGCGCTGCAGGCGCGGACGGGCCAGCACCTGCGCGCCGTGACCGGCATCCGCTTCGGCCTCGAGCTCCTGCCGCCCAGCAGCCTCGAGCGCTTCGACGTCAAGGCGCGCCGGGTCATCGACAACCGGGGCAAACTCTAGAGAGGGAACACGGCGCGGCCACTGGCGGCAGTCGTACGACTGTCTCCCGTGGCCTCTTTCTGTGGCGCCCCGTGGCGCTGTCGGTTTCACGCTCGTCGGCTTCCCGCTTTCCTTTGCGCGACGCGCGTTCGCGCCTCCGATCTGGGGCGCGAGGTGCGCGATCCGGAGGGCCATCAGCTTCGCCGCCTGCGCCCGCGTCGTCGGCGCGAGCGGCCGGAAATCCCGCCACGTAGCCCGCAGCCACGACGGCTGAGATGCTCTCCTGCGCCCAGCTTGCGATCTGCCCGCCGCCGGATTGGCCTCCGGCGCGACCTTCAGCGCCCGCGCGAGCAGGGTCGCCATCTGCTCGCGGGTCACCGTCGCATCCGGGCTGATGCTCGTCGCCGTCGTCCCCTGGACCGATTCCGGCTTGCACGGCTGCCGCGACGTGGTCAAACCAATCGGACGGCGACGCGTCCTTGAAGGGCGTGGTCCCCGCGGAGCCCGGGCTGCCGATCGCGAAATCCCACAGCGTGGGTCATGTTTGCTGCGCGTGCGAGTGCAATCCACGCATGCGATACCGTCCTACCTACCCGATGCACCGAGGGATGTCACCTATGGGAGCAGCACGGTTGCGCGTCTGGGTTTGTCCGCGGATCAGCGACGCGAGCTCGGGGCTCGTCCGTGCTGCACCTCGCGCGACGTCTCCGCGTGAGACCATCCTGTGCGCAGCCAAACCGGCGTGCCAGGTGGACGCGAATCCTGCCATCCCCCCGCCGTCGGCCTGGAATCCATTTGAAGGACCGCTGGCGGCCCAAGCCACACCGTGCGGAACAGGTTTGCTGACACTCGATTCAAGCCATACTTCATTCACCTGAATCTCGTTTCTCTGTGCTCCGTATGCCCGTTGGCAAGTATTCTTTGCAGAGGAAATTTCTATTCCAAAGTCAAATAATTACACGATTCCAGTCAACCTACTACTATCTGTGAAAGGGGAGCACCGTGGCTACTACCGTCGTTCTTGGAGGCAATTTCGCTGGTCTTGCAAGCGCGCTCGAAACCCGGCGGCATCTGGGCAACACCGACGACCGCATCATCGTCATCTCGAGGTCAGAGGACTTCCTTTTTGTCCCGTCCCTGATCTGGGTCCCCTTCCGGGAACGGGAGATCGAGGACATCTCCTTCCCGGTGGCTCCGATCCTGGAGAAGCACGGCATCGAGTTCGTCCACGCGGAGGGCACCCGCATCGATCCCGAGGCGAGCGTGGTGCACACCACGAAGGGCGACTTCGAGTTCGACTACCTCGTCATCGCGACAGGGCCGGAGCTCGACTGGTCGATCCCCGGGACGGGACCTCACGCCCACTCCCACTACATCGGCACCCCGCCCGACGCCATGGCTACGCGCACTGCCTTCGAGCGCTTCGTGGACAACCCCGGCCCCGTCGTCATCGGCGCCACGCAGCGCGCCGGGTGCATGGGCGCGGCGTACGAGTTCCTGTTCAATTTCGAGTATCACCTGCACAAGCACGGGATCCGCGACAAGGTCGAACTGACGTGGATCACCCCGGAACCATTCCTCGGGCATTTCGGCATCGGCGGCTTGCCGCACGGGGAGACCCTCCTGAAGATGTTCACGGGCCACCTCAAGATCCGCACGATCACCAACGCAGAGGTTGACCACGTGGATCCAGAGCAGGTCGTGCTCGCCGACGGCACCGTCCTGCCGTCCGCGTTCACGATGCTGATGCCCCCGTTCCTCGGTCAGAGAGTGGTGCGGGAATCGCCGGGCATGGGCAACGCCAAGGGGTATGTCCCAGTCGAGGACACGTACCAGCACAAGACCTATCCCCACATCTTCGCGGCGGGCATCGCCATCGACGTCCCCGTGCCGTTCGCGACCCCGGTCGCCATCGGCGTGCCGAAGACGGGGTACCCCGCCGACGAAGCGGGAAAGACGGTCGGCGAGAACATCGCCCACCTGATCCGGTCGGAGGCGCGGCTGAAGGAGCGCCCCTTCGCGAAGATTCCCGGCCTCTGCGTCATGGACGCGGGGCACAAGGAGGTCGTGATTCTCGCGAACCATCTCCTCGGGCCGCGGGACTTCGCGGTGATGCTGCCGAACCCGCTCTTCGACGAGGGCAAGCGTCTCTTCGAGAAGTACTTCCTCTGGAAGACGCGGCACGGGTACTCGGCGCTGCCTTGAAACGCCGGCCCTCCGGGAACGCGCGATAGAGCGGGCGGGCGCGAACTGCCGCAAGGCAGCATCCGCCCGCCCGTTTGCTCTTTGCCGCGGCGCTCCAGCCCGCCTTTCGACTGTGTCAGGCGAGCGTCTTGCGCAAGGCGGCCTTGTCGACCTTGCCCGCGCTCGTCAGGGGCAGCGCGTCCACGAACACGAAGCGGTCGGGAATCCAGAACCGGGCCAGTCTCCCGCTCTCTACGCACGATATGAGGTGCGCCTTCAGCATTTCCTCGGTGACTTCGCCGCGCGCCTGGACCACCGCCAGCGGCCGACTGCCCCAACGGTCGTCGGGCTGAGCGACGACCGCCACGGCGGCCACCGAGGCGTGCTCCGAAATGAGTGCCTCGAGTACGCCCGTCGCGATCCACTCGCCCCCGCTCTTCACGGCGTCCCCTTCGCGGTCGACGACGTACATCGCGCCGCTCGGGTTCATGACGGCGAGGTCGCCCGTCCGGAACCAGCCGTCCGCGAACGCCTCGGCGCTGCGCTCGGGATCCTTGTAGTACCCCCCCGGCAGCCAGGGCGACCGGACGAGCACCCGGCCGATGCCGCGCCCGTCGCTGGGCAGCGTCCGACCTTCCTCGTCCTCGAGCCGCACGTCGACCATCGACAGCGGCATCATCTCGCGGCGCAGCGCCTCCCACGCCTCCGCCGACTCCGGCTCGATCCCCGGCGGCACCACGGAGATGCTGGTGGCCAGTTGATCCGACCCACCGTAGATCAGGCTGAACGCCACGCCCCGCTCGCGCATTTGACGCGCGAGGCCGGTGGGCAGCGGGCTGCCGCCGGTCAGCACCTTGAGCCCGGACAGCCTCTGCACGCCTGCGGCGTCGGCCGCTTCCAGAAGCATGTGGACCTGTGTCGGCACCATGTTGGTCCAGGTGACGCCCTCATCCTGGATGAGTCGCAGCTGCTCCTCCGGACCCGCGCGGCCAGGGAGGACGAGCTTCGCACCCAGGTAAGGCACGAAGAGCGCGGTGCCCCAGCCGTGGATGTGAAAGAAGGGTATGGCCGGCATGAAGACGTCACGGCTGCCCGCCGACGCTCCGCCGGGATGCAGAGCCAGGTGGTGGAGGATGCCGAGGGAGGCCAGCATCATGTCGCGATGGCGGTAGAGGAGCCCTTTGGGCCTGCCGGTCGTGCCGGTGGTGTAGAAGATGGAGAAGGGGTCGGTCTCCTGGACCCGGCCCGCCTCGTCCGGCAACCGCTCGGCGCCCGCCTCGACGAGTTCCGCGCACGTGGGCGTCCCCGGTTCAGGCGCTTCGGAGCCGTCGGTGAGCCAGACCCAGGTCTTCGGAAAGGCCGGGCGCAGCTTGCCGACTGCCGGCGCGAAGCCCTCCCAGACGAACAGCCACTCCGCGCCGGAGTGGCGGATCGTGTAGAGCAGATCCTCGGCCGCGAGGCGGAAGTTGATCGTCAGAATCACGGCGCCCAGCATTGAGCTCGCGTAGTGCAGCTCCAGGTTGCGCAGGCTGTTGACGTCCATCACGCCGATGACGGTGCCGCGGCCCACGCCGAGCTTCTTCAGGCTGTCGGCCAGCCGCAGCGCCCGCCGGTATACGTCCGCATAGGTGACGCGCCGCGATCCGTCGACCACCTCGCCGCCCGCTCCGTGCTCTGCCGCGGACGGCAACACCTCATGGACCACCAATGCGCGCATTGCTTGATCCCCCTTCCATCGTCCACCGGGGCGTGCTCGCAAACGGGTCATGCAGCGCAAGCGCCATCCGGTTGCTCAGTCGCTGTGCGGGGCGTTCGAGGTCATGGCCGTCATTACCTAGTTGCATCTCCCTTTCCGCTTTCCTGTCCTACGTCTCACGGGCGGCGGACCGACTTCCGGCGGTTTCGGTGTCCGCGTTGCTGACAATGAGGGTCTGGTGCGCGCCCCCCACGGGACCGTCGCGATCGAACAGCCGCGTCGCGGTGACCCCAACGCCCGGCGCGTCGATCGTCGTCACTGCATCGACGCCGATCCACTCACCAATGGGCATGCGGCGCAGGTATACCGTGAGGTCGGCGTTGACGTAGCGGTAACGTCCGAACGGCAGCACCCAGCTGATCCCGCTGGCGAAGTCCGCCGCAGCGACCGCACGCACGAGTGGGGTGGGTTCCTCACCGGCAATCAACGGGTAGCGCAACCGAAACCAGCCTGCCGCCGGACCCGGTGCGGTGACACTGCCGGCAGCCAGCCGCGCCTCCATTGCCGTGTAGTAGAATGAGCGCTGCTCCGGCATCCCGGGGATACGCAGGGGTTTGTCGACCGTTGGCGGCGGTAGCCGCTCCGCGGCTGCGTGCAGGGGCACGACAATGTCGAGCGGACTGGTCCGGCAGCTCAACGCCTGCGCGCGGGCCACCTCACGGCCGTTAGCGGCGAGCGACGCCGCCCAACGTCCAGCGGCGCGCCCGGAACTTCCCGTAACACCGGTCGTGAGCGGCTTAAGCGGGATCGGTCGCAAGAATTCCACCGTTAGGCGGAACACCGACTGAGGCGCCGCCAGGCGCTCGATGAGTGTTGCCATCAGGGCTGCGGGTGCGCCACCATGTTGAGCGTTCGGATCCCACGGTCCTCTCGCCAGTTCAGTCGGCTGAGCGACGTCGTCCGCGACCACATAGACGCTGTCCGACATGGTTCACCTCCCTTGTGCTGTCGCTGGTGGCACCGAAACCTGGCCCGGCCGGAAACATGATCGCACTGTCGCCCGCGCCAGAAGCGGTGGATGCCTGCTGAAACTATC
>JAKAPV010000138.1 GCA_021806845.1 Bacillota bacterium
CCGATCTGACGAAGTAGAGAAGCAGGCGCTCAAACGGCTGTGCGGGCGCCAGTTCCTGCTCTGCGCCGATCTTCTGGCGCAGGTACCCGGCGATCCCCGACGGCGACGTGTAGGGGCGCCCCACGAAAAGGCCCGCGACAAAACTGTGGCGGATCCAGGCCCCGAGCGCCTCGAAGGCGCGCCCGATCCAGGACTCCTCCCAAAGCGTCCAGAGGTCTGCGTTCAGGGAGGTGAGAAAGCGGAAGATGGTACTCTCTTCGACCGTTTGCAGGAACCTGTCCACGGCCTACTGCACCTGCTCGTTGCTGATGACGGCGCTCACCTGGGATCCGCCAGCCTGGAAAACCGACAGCTGGCCGACGAGGAACGGGTTGCCGTTGATGTCGATCGTCTTGCCGCTGATCGTGGCCGATCCGAGCACCGTAAACTGCACTTCCTGTTGGGTCGGGTCCGTCCCCACCGTGAGGCCGCCCTTCCCGTTTGACACTGCGACCTGGTAGGGGACGAGCGTGACGGAGGTGAGCTTTCCGAACGTGATGTAGGACCCGGAGGCGGAAACCGTCACGGTGCCGCCGACCTGCATATGCGCGGAGATCGCGGCCGCGTTGTGCGAGGGCAGGGAAGTGACAGTAAACAGGACCGGGTGGGTCGTCGCAAGGGTCCCGGTGTGGTGGAGGCCCCTTCGCGCAAGCAGCACGAGCCCGACCACGACGATGACGGCTATCAGGATATCGAAGCCGTTGAAACGTCTGCGCAAGCGGGCCACCTCCGGCGATTTGCGGTGCAGACAAGCGGGTTTTATTATACCATAGCCCCATGAGCGAACGCGGCCTGCGGCTTCTCGTGTCCGGGTTTTACGGAGGATTTAACCTTGGCGACGAGGCGGTGCTGAAAGGCCTGCTCCGTCTCTTTGCAGAGGCGTCCTGTGACCTCGATCTTACGGTCCTGTCTGGCAATCCTGTCATGACCGCCCAGTCCTACGGCGTCCGTTCCCTGTCCCGCGCGCTCACCAAAGACATCGTGCCGAGGGCTCTCATGCTCCGGCGCAGCGACGCCCTCATCCTGGGCGGCGGCGGGCTTCTGCAGGACATCTCGGGGAGGCGCGGCATGCGCGGGACGCTCGGACGGACCGTCTCCCTCGCGAAGTGGGCGCGGCGCTATCGCGTGCCGCTCGTCTTCTGGGGCGTCGGGGTGGGACCCCTGCAGCCCCGTACCATCCCGTCCGTGGCGAAGGCGCTGCGGAGCGCGGCCATCGTGGCTGTCCGGGACGAGGTCTCGCAGTCGCTCTGCGAGGAGCTTGGCGTCGCAAGCCGACTGGTGCCCGACCACGCCTGGGCGCTCGACCTGCCGGAGAGCACGGGCGGGGACCGGCTGGGCATTTCGCTGCGGCGCTGGCCCGGCCTCGACCTGCAGGCGGTTGCGCGCGGGCTCCGCGCAGTGCAGGCGCGCTGGCGGCGGCCGGCCCTGTTCATCGCCATGGAGGCGGAGGACCTCGAGGTCGGTCGCATGCTGAGAGACGCGCTGGGCGCGGGCAATCTCGAGGTTCCCGAGGCCCTCCCGACGCTCGAAGGAGTCATAGAGCAGTACAGGCAGTGTGCCGGCGTGATCGCGATGCGACTGCACGCCGGTCTCCTCGCCTCCGCGCAGGGCATCCCGAGCATCGGCATCTCGTACGATGCAAAGGTATCCGAGCTGCACCGCGCCCTCGGGGAGGACGGGCTCTGGGTTCCGATCGAGCGGGCAGGCGAGGCGCCCAAGCTGCTGGCCGAGGCCCTTTCGCAGAGGCCCGATTGGCACGGGCAGCTGCGGGCCTTCGCCGCGCAGCAGCGTGAAGCGTCGGTGGCCGCCGCCCGAGAGATCCTCGCGGAGCTTTGCGCCAATGGATAACGACACAGATTTCGCAGCCGAGAGCACCAGCGGGAGCCGAACCGCGAACACGATGCGGGTCATGTCCTGGACGCTTGCCGGCAAGCTCGCCGGAGTGGTCCGAGGCAGCGTCATCGCAGCCCTTCTGGGCGCAGGGGTCTGGGGCGACGCGTACAGCGCGGCGATGGCCCTGCCGAACGCGCTCTTCTCCCTACTGAACCAGGGTCTCTCGAGCGTGACGGTCCCCTACTTCCACGAACGCTCTGGCGAGGCGCCAGAGCTCTTGACCGCCCTCACGCGGCTCGTCGTGGCGGTCATGGTGCCATTCGCCATCGTGCTTGCGATCCTCGCGCCGCACTACCTCCCGATCTTCCACAAGCTGACCCCGGGCGGCCTGCGCGACGCGAGCCAGCTCAGTTGGATCTTCGACCTCTGGCTCGTGCCGCTCGCCCTGGCCTCCGTCTGGACCGGCCGGCTGAACGCAGCCCGCCGCTTCGTGCCGCTGTCGGCCGCAAACCTTGTGCGCTCCGGCAGTATTCTCCTGCTGATTCTCGCGCTCGCGAAGCTCTTGAACCTCGGCCTCATTGGCATCGCGAGCGCCTTCATGGGCGGCGCGCTCCTCCAGCTCCTATACCTCTGGCCCGCGACGGCGCCGTTCCGCAGGCCCTCGCCGGAGAGCTGGCGCCGGGTCCGCGAGGTGCTGCGCCTGATGCCGGGACAATTGACCTCGTCCGTCGTCGGACAGGTGAATTTCCTCGTGGACCAGGCGTTCGCCGCCTCGCTCACGCAGGGCATGCTCTTCGAACTCTTCAACGCCGGCAACTTTCTCGAACTGCCGGTGAGCCTGTTCGGACAGTCCCTCGCGACCGTCCTCTTCCCGGACTTCGCGGTCCACGCCGACAACCGCGACCCGGAGGGACTCGTGCGGGCCGTGGACCGCGCACTCTACCTCACGTGGGTCGCCACGCTGCCGATCGCCGCGCTGCTGATCGGGCTGAGCCGTCCCGTGACCACCATCATCTACGGCTATGGGCGCTATGCGCAGCCGTCCATCCTGGCGACGACCGCGAGCATCGTCGCCGCCTACGCGGGATCGCTCATCTTCCGGACGATGCAGCAGTTCATCGTGCGCGCCTTCTACGTCTACAAGAATACCCAGATCCTCGCGCGCATCAGCCTGATCGCCATGGTGATGAACGCTGCGCTCGACTACTTCCTGATGCGGTTGATGGGCGGCCCCGGCATCGCGCTTTCGACGACGATCGTCGGCGCCCTCTACTTCCTCTTCTCCCTCATCCTGATGGAGCGCCTGCTGCTGCGCGGCCGGTCGATCCGCATCGGCCCCTATCTCTCCGTGCTGGTGATCGCGCTGCCGATCGCCCCTCTCGCCTACTTCTTGAGCCGTCACTCCCTCAGCCGCGCCCGGCTCGAGGACCTCCTGGTCGTTCTGGTCGTGGGCGGGCTCCTGGTCGGAATGTATGTCCTCGCCATCTGGCTTTTCGGGGGGCCGCGCGGCAAGGACGCGGTGAACCTCCTGCGCAGGGTGCTGCGACGCGTCGCATTCCGGCTGCAGGGCACTGAAAGGCGGTGACGCGATGCGCATCATGGAACTCTACGGCGGGGGCACCGGCGGCGGGGCCGCCCGCTACCTCGGCGACCTCCTGCCAGCGCTCGCGGGCCTTGGCCATGAGGTCCACTACGTCTCGCTCGGCCGGGACGACCTCCAGCCGCGCGGCGCGGAGCGCCACCGCACCCAGGGATTCTCGCAGCTCCTGCGCCTCGCCCGGCGCCTCCGCCCGGACGTCCTGCACACGCACGGCGTGCGCGCGAACTTCCGCGGGCGCCTCTGCGGCAGGTTCCTGGGCGTTCCCGTCGCCACCACCGTCCACAGCTTCCTCGCACAGGACTACCGCTCGCCCGCGCGGGCTGCGCTCGCGCTGCAGGTCGACGGCGCGACGCTGCACTGGAGCGACCGGCTGATCGCCATCTCGGGCGCGCTCCGCGAAGACCTCATCGACCGCGGCGCGTTTGCGGACTCCGTCCGGGTCGTGCCGAACGGAGCGGATCCCCCACCCCCGGACCCGGAGGGCCTGCGCGGCCTGCTGCCGCCCGAAGACGGGCCGCTCCTCTGCGTCGCGGCGCGCCTGCATCCGACCAAAGGGATCGATGTCGCGCTTTCCGCACTCACCCACCTGCCGACTGCCCGGCTCGCCATTCTCGGCGAGGGGACGGAGCGCGGCGCGCTGGAGCATCTCGCAAGGCGCCTCGGTGTCGCGGAGCGCGCATACTTCGTCGGGTACCGCAAGGATTTCGCGGCAATCGTCGCGGGTGCGGACCTCTTCCTCGTGCCGTCGCGCGCGGAGGGGTTCGGCCTCGCCGCGCTCGAGGCGATGGGACAGGGGGTGCCCGTCGCCGCGAGCCGCGTCGGGGGGCTCCCCGAGGTTGTCGGCGACGCAGGCGCATTCGCCTCTCCCGGCGACCCGGCCGCACTCGCCGCGGCCGTTCAGGAGGCCCTGCAAAACCATGCAGCCCTCGCGCAGCGGGCAAGGGACCGCGCAGCGCTCTTCACCGTAAGCCGCATGGCTGAGGCGACGGTCTGGGTGCTGCGCGAGGCGACGGAGGTGAGGCGCTGATGCGCATCGTGTTCGCGACCGTCTTCGAATACCCGCATCCCGGGGGCCTCTCGACGCACGTGGACATGCTCTCGCAGGCGCTCGCGCGGCGGGGCCACGAGATCTCGTTCGCGACCCCGCGCCGTATCTCTCCCCTGCGGCTCGAACTTTTGGCGCGCGGCCCCTCCATGCTGCTGCAGCCCCTGGGCCAGGACCGCGGGCGCATCTGGGCCCACCGCGAGCGCCTGCGGATACTCACCCAGGGCCTTGGGCATTTGCCGAAGGACCACATCGTCATCGCAGAGGATGTCCTGGCGGCGATCGCGGCGCGCAGCGCGGGCCTGCGCTGCCTCCTCACGGTACACGGCTACCTGACGCGCGAGGCCCTCTCGCGGCGCGGCATGCAGGAAGGGACTCTGGGCCAGCTCTATTTCGAGCGCATGGAGCGCGAGGGCTATCTGGCCGCGGGCCGCATCGTGACGGTGGACCACCGCCTGCAAGAGCACGTGCGGAGCGTGAGCGGCCGCACGGACATCCGGGTGCATCCCAATTTCATCGACATGGCGTGGGCCGACGCGCTTCCCGCGCGGGAAGCCGCGAGGCGCGCGCTTGGCCTCGGAGATGTGCCCGTCGTGCTCTGCCCGCGTCGCCTGACGCCGAAGAACGGCGTGCACGTCGCCGTCTCGGCCATGCAGCACCTGGCTGGGAAAGAGCTGCTGGTCGTTGGCGACGGACCCGAAACCGAGGGGTTGAAGGCGCTGGCCGCGAGTCACGGCGTCGCCGACCGGATCCGGTTCGAGGGAGCGCGCCCGCATGCGGGCATGGCGGTCTACTATGGGGCAGCCGATGCCGTCGTGGTGCCATCCGTACCGGTAGCGGGCGTCGAGGAGGCGACCTCCATATCCGTTCTCGAGGGGATGGCGTCCGCGCGCCCTGTCGTCGCATCGGCGATCGGCGGCCTGCGCGAGCTGATCACCTCCGGCGAGAACGGCCTTCTGGTGCCAGCGGACGATCCTCCGGCGCTCGCCCGCGCCGTCGAGGAGGCCCTCTCGCCGTCAGGTCCTGCGCTCGGCGCGGCTGCGCGTGAGTATGTAGCACGTCACCACTCCGCCGATGCCGCAGCTGCGGCCTTCGAGGCGGATCTTGCAGACCTCTAGGAGAGGATTTTGATGCGGAGTGGAACGCGCGGACGAGGGATCTCCGGACGTGAAAAGAAAGAGCCGACGGAGGAGAAAGCTCTTGTCAACTGGCATTGCTATGGCGAGGGGAATCTGATGAGCCCGGAGTTCGTTGCGTTTCTCCTGGAAGCCAAGCGCAGAACGTATGCGGCCCAGGGTGATGACGCTACCGTCGAGCCGGCGCTGCCCGGTTCGAAGCAGCTTGAATACTGCAGCGGTGAATACCTCTACAGAGACGTGTACTTCGGCATTCGGTGCTTCGTGGGGCAGGAGACGGTGTACCGGGCTGGGCGCCCGGTATGGTCGATGGCTTACGGCGGGGGGATCGCGCGGTCCGGGTTGACCATGCAAGAGGTTCGATCGGTCTACGCCTTTCTGCGCGAGGCAATGCGTCTGGTCCAGCTTGACCAGCCCTTCCGCGGTCCCGCAAACCATCGAACGCCGCCCTACACATACTCCTGCAGCGCCACAGGGGACTTAGGCCTGTTTTGGGGCACGGAAGCGATCTCCGACGAGGAGGGGGTCGCCTATCGGCTCCACTTCTCCGGAGCGCGGGTGGACCAATAACCCGTCCCCGACGTGAGCGGTGTGCTGCACTCCAGATTCGCCTCACCCGTGTATTCGGGAGAACCAACTGCAGCCAGTCAGGATATAGCGGAAGCCGGGCAGGCCATCCTGCCCGGCTTCGCCTTATCTCACGCTGTCGCTACTGCGAGTCCGTAACGTCGCCCTCCACAGTCTCGCCGCCTGCGCCGCCCTCGGGAGCTCCCGCGCCCGCTTCGCCTGCGGGCGCCGTCTGGTTGTAGATCTCGGCGGCGAACTTGTAGGAGATCTCCTGCAGCTTCTGGGTCGCGGTCTCGATCGGCTCCTTCTGATCTCCCTTGAGCGCTTCGCGCAGCTCGGAGATCGCCTGCTCCGCCGCCTTGCGGTCTTCCTCGCTGACCTTCTCCTTGAGGTCCGTCATGGACTTCTCCGTGGCGTAGATCAGGGACTCGGCCTGGTTGCGCGCCTCGGCGAGCTCGCGCATCGCCTTGTCCTCGGAGGCCTTCTCCTGCGCCTCGCGCACCAGACGGTCCACCTCGTCGCGCTTCAGCTGCGTCGAGGCGGTGATCGTCACGTTCTGCTGGCGCCCAGTGCCGAGGTCCTTCGCCGACACGTTCACGATGCCGTTCGCGTCGATGTCGAAGGTGACCTCGACCTTCGGCACGCCGCGCGGCGCCGGCGGGATCCCGTCGAGGTGGAACTTGCCGAGCGTGCGGTTGCCCGCGGCCATCTCCCGCTCGCCCTGCAGCACGTGCACCTCGACCGAGTTCTGCCCATCAGCAGCCGTCGTGAAGATCTGGCTCTTGCGCGTCGGGATGGTCGTGTTGCGCTCGATCAGGCGGGTCATGACCCCGCCCATCGTCTCGATGCCCAGCGAAAGCGGCGTGACGTCGAGCAGGACGATGTCCTTCACCTCGCCGCCCAGAACGCCGGCCTGCACCGCCGCGCCGACCGCAACCACCTCGTCTGGATTCACGCCGCGGTTCGGCTCCTTGCCAGTGAGGCGCTTGACGAGTTCCTGGATCACCGGCATGCGGGTCGATCCGCCGACCAGCACTACCTCGTCGATCTTGCTCTCGGAGAGTCCGGCGTCCTTGAGGGCCTGCCGGAACGGGATGATGCAGCGCTCTGTGAGGTCGCGGGTCAGCTCCTCGAAACGCGCGCGCGTGAGGCGCAGATCCAGGTGCTTCGGCCCGTTCTGGTCAGCGGTGACGAAGGGCAGGTTGATCGAGGTCTCGGTCATCGACGAAAGCTCGATCTTCGCCTTCTCTGCCGCCTCGAGGAGGCGCTGCAGCGCCTGGCGGTCCTGCCGCAGGTCGATGCCCTGCTGCTTTTTGAACTCGTCTACCATCCAGTCGACGACCCGCTCGTCGTAGTCGTCGCCGCCGAGGTGGGTGTCGCCGCTCGTCGACTTGACTTCGAAGACGCCGTCGCCGACCTCCAGGATGGATACGTCGAACGTGCCGCCGCCGAGGTCGAAGACGAGAATGGTCTCGTCCTTCTTCTTGTCCAGGCCGTACGCGAGCGCGGCCGCTGTCGGCTCGTTGATGATGCGGAGCACCTCCAGGCCGGCGATCTGGCCCGCCTCCTTGGTAGCCGTCCGCTGGGCGTCGTCGAAGTACGCCGGCACGGTGATGACCGCGCCGACCGGCTCCACTCCCA
>JAKAPV010000139.1 GCA_021806845.1 Bacillota bacterium
CACCTGGGATACCACAGCCCTCAACTCGCCGGCCGGGTGCCCCAGGTCCCTGGTTTTGGGACCTGGGAAACCACCAACCCCCGCCGAACCGCGAACCAACGCCCCGCAAGGGGCGCCCTGTTTGCGCTTGTCTGTTCAAACAGTCGGGGGACTGCGTAACCGAGAGTGCCATGTGAGCGATAGTGTACCGCATATAAATTCTGCCGAAAAAGGGAGATCAGTCCGGGCTCAGGGTTGTAGTACCGTCCGCAACTCTGCTTGTATGTCCAGCGGAAGCTTGACCCAGAGTACAGCACCATTGGGGTGATGATAGGGGACTCGGTGGCTGACTGGCCGAGGATCGGCCAAGACCCATGCGTAGGTCCGCGCATATGGGAAAACACGCGGGTTTGGCTCAGCCGGTCCACCTCGAAGCCTCCACGAGTTCGCGTATTCGTCGAGGGAGAGCGGGCCTCGCACATCGACCAGGTTGCAGACACCGATGATGGTTCCTGTGCCTGCGGCAGCAATGGCGATCGTACCGCGTATGGTCGTCGCGGTACTTCTGATTTCCCAACACTTCGTCCCCAAGACGATCATGCTAGCCCAAGGCTCCCTAATGACGAGGGCACGGGGGATGCTCCGGTCATCAATAGGAGGGTCGTCCGCGAATAGGCGCATCTGTTCCATGTAGGGTCGATACTGTCCATGGCCTCCCCGCTCGCCCATCGAATCGTCACCCACACCTGGAAAATTGGGGCGAATAGTGGCTCTCCTGACCTAACCGTGGGTGTACCCGCGCATCTCACCGACTTCCGGAGCATGGCTTGAGAACGACTGGGGAAGGCTCAGTTCAGTCCCAACGCTTCCATGGCGTCCGCCGACCGCCGTTCGCCGCGAGCATCCCGCCGACCGCACCAGCGATCAGCGGCAGCACCCAGTCGAGGAAGAAGCCGGACGACGACCCGCCGAAGACGGGCGTCCATACCCAGTTGCTGATCACGTTGATGAGGAACGCAGCCCCGATGCTCCACCACCATGGCACCTCGACGGCGCGCACGAACCAGTAGCCTGCGGCGCCGAAGTAGATGAGAGTGACGACGACCGCAACCACCGTGAATCCGCCCGACAAGTAGTCGGCATACGCCAACTGCATCGGGAACATTGCGCCGAGCAGGAAGATCACAACCGGCATGGCGACGACCGAGACGGCCAGGACGATGGCAGCCTGGCGCGTCTGGTACTGGCTCAGACCGAGGCTGCGGAGCGACCAGGAGAACGTGGCTGTGCGCTTCTGCCGGCCGCCACGCAGGATGTCGAACGGCGCCTGGGCACCGCAACTCGGACAGAACTTGGCGCCATCAGGAATCTCCGACTCGCATTGCACGCACTGTCGCATCATCGCTTTTCCACCTTAAACGAATTGCTCGATGCCCAAATCGCAGCACTCTCTAATGCCATTCGCTTACAGGCATTATTTCCCTGCATTCTTCGGATTTCTCTGCGCACAAATGGTGCCCAGTTGCCAGAGCATAGCCCCTCCTCCTGTGAACGAAGAACCCCCGCCTGAGTTGGCGAGGGCGCGCATACTCATAGAGAGGCTACGTACGCCTCGAAAATCTCAAAAGCTCGCTAGGTAGATCCCACTGAAAAAGCCTGTTCAGGGCGTCACGGGATGAAGGCGGCGTTGGTAGTGTGGGTTCTGGCCCCCTGGGGCCTGTGGCCGGCTACCGGGAAGCTGCTCTTTGCTTCACGCTACCGTTCCTGAACCCCGTCGCTTCGCTCCGATAGACTGATCGTTTTCAGCGAAACGGCTGATCACTTTCACGCGAACTGACTGATCACTTTGAGCGGAATCCGCAGTTTGGGAATGGCCACGTTGCGTACCCCGAGGTCGCGACAGCCGATCTGGTTGCCAGAGCTATCGTAGCCGCGGTCGGTGGCGGGAATACCCAGCGCCCTGCGGAAGCGAGCTTTGTGGCGCTGCACGGCGGGCAGGAGAGCGTCAGAGTCTGGCGGGTTGCCCTGTTCCACCGTGTAGTCGGTGACAAAGCCGCCCTCGGCCTCGATGATCTGGGCCTCGTAGCCGAACTGCACCGGCTTGCCGAGCTTCCCTCTGACGATCGGTCTGGCGTCTGGATCTGCGAGGCTGACAACCCGATCCGGGATGTGGCGCTCGCCGCGGAGAACCGCATGATCCTGGGCGACGACCTGTCCGAGGAGTTCGGTCGTCCGATCCAGATGTGCGACAAGACGCCGTGCCGGGCGAGCCACTTCGTCTGAAGCTGCAGTGAGTATCTCCTGCGCCTGCTGTCCGACACGCCTTGCGACCCGCATCTGGGACTCAGCGATCTGCGCGAGCTCACTCGTGACCTTGCGCACGGTTTCTACCGCTTGTCCCGTGCGGTGCCGGAGGTGCTTGGCGATCAGGAGCAACCGACGCTTGACGCTGCGGCCGTGGTCCACCAGCCGCTCCACGCCATCACCCAGAAGCTCTCGTATCTTCAGACTGATACGTGCGACCTTGCGGATGCCATCGGCGATCAACTGGCTGTCCGTGGGGTAGTGGATGTCGGCCTCCACCACGGTCGAGTCGATCCGCTGCCGGCGACCACGGATCACCTTCTGGTCACGTAGGCCGTCGACAACCGCAGCATTTACCCTGGCGACCGCTTCTGGGCCGAGCCTATGACGCCACTTCGTCAAGCTCGTCGGGTGCGGAACCGGGTCTGCGAGTCCCAGGCGGCAGAATCGCCGCCAATGGATGCTGTCCGATACTTCCTGCAAGAGCACCGCGTCGCTGAGCTGATAGCGATCCTTCAGATAGAACAGCCGCAACACCTGAGTCAATGGCAGCGACGGCCTGCCTTGATCTGGGTCCAATACCTCGGCCAACGGTGCCAGAACGGCTCCGTCATCGAGTAGACCGTCGACCCTCTGAAGCTCATCCGGCAGAGCCCAGACCTCAGCTGGAAGGATTGCGCTCCAAATGTCCAACTGACTGGAATCCGTCTTGATCATCTGCTCCCCACGGTACGAATGACGCTCCTCTTAGCAGAAGCGCCCATCCCCAGTGGGTTTCCCCCTCGCGCGTGATTTGGTTTGGTCACCTACTCATTCGCCATTAGGAGGGGAAACTCCTTAATCTTTGGCGCCCAACGCAGGTAGCGCCTCCCACACCGGCGAATGGCAAACGGTGGAGATTCCGCTGACCGCGAAAGTCCGGTGTGCGTCACGTCTTGCCGAAGGCAGTTCAGTCATTGAAGTGAGGGCAGACTATTTTGGACAAAGATCGTCTGGTTCGGCTGTTTGACAAGCAGGCGGACACATGGGAGCGGAGACGGAAGAGACGTTCCTTCGATACTGAATGGAGACAACGAATCCTTCAAGGAGCGAGCGGGAGAGTCCTGGAGGTTGCTGTTGGAGCAGGTGGCAACTTCCAATTCTATCGGAAGGATGTCCGGGTGACCGGCATCGATTTCAGCCCAATGATGATCGACAAGGCTAAGCGCGCCGCGGCAGAGTACAGCGTTCAGGCGGAGTTCCTCGTGGGAGACATCGAAGCTGTGGAAATTCCCGAAGAGGGGTTCGACACAGTCGTGTCGACACAGTCACTCTGTGCCTACTCCGATCCCCTACGGGTATTGCATAGAATGAGCCGGTGGTGTGCAGATACCGGGCGCATCTTGTTGTATGAACATGGCAAGAGCAACGTGGCAGGAGTAACGTGGTTGTTGGACCTGCTTGATCCGATCCAGCTTCGTACCGTTGGCTGTCACTTGAATAGGGATATTCTAGGCCTGATGTCGCAGTCACCATTGCGCGTCGAACATTATGAGAGCCACCTACTGGGAATGGTCCACGTAATCTGGGCGAGACCTACCAGAGAATCGATGCCACTCCCAAACCCCACCATCTGAAACCCGCAGAATCGAACCACAGGCCAGCAGGGCATGAGCCCGCGCTGCGCAACCGCTGCCACTGTGCGGGCCAAGGGCTTTGCTTGGCGACACCGCTGGAGGAGGTCGTCAAACCGTCTCCGGACGGGTAGCTTCCAAACCTACGGAAACATCGCCTTTACACTGCGAAGGCCATTGTGGCTTCGACAGCGAAGCTCTTCCTAATTCCTGCCCCTCGGGGGCGGCCCAAGGCGGAGGACAAGAGCCAATGCGTGTGCAGGGGGATCGCTGGCTTCCGGACGAGCGCGCGTTCGCGGAGGACATGCGTGAGGTCTGGGGGGATTTCTACTGCGACTCCGAGGTCGGCCGGCTGACGGCGGTACTGATGCACCGCCCCGGTCCCGAGCTCGAGCTCGTGACGGCAGAGACCTATGGAGACCTCCTCTTCGACGCTCCCGTCGACTGCGGGCGCTTTCGCGCCCAGTTCGACGCGCTCGTCGAGACCTACCGGAGCACTGGCGTCGAGGTGCACTTCGTCTCCGGCCAGCGGCCGGACCGTCCGAACGCGGTCTACGTGCGCGACCTCTACACCATGACGCCCGAGGGTGCCATCCTAGCCCGACCGGCGACGCGTCAGCGGCGCGGCGAGGAGCGCGCCGTCGCACAGACCCTCGCGGCGCTCGGGGTGCCGATCCTCAAGACCGTCAACGGCCGCGGGACGTATGAGGGGTCGAACGTCATGTGGCTCGACCGCACCACGTGCCTCCTTGGCACGAGCAGCCGCACGAACGGCGAGGGCGCCGACCAGGTGGAGCGGGAACTGCGCACCTTGGGGGTCCAGGAGATCGCGCGCGTCGCCGTTCCCTACGGGCAGATCCATGTCGACGGCTTCATCTCGATGGTCGACGTCCGCACGGCCGTCATCTCGCCCTGGCTGATCACCTGGGACCTGCGCCGCTGGCTGCTTGACCGAGGCTTTCAGCTGATCGTCGCGGAGAATCTCGACGAGGTCGGCAGGCTCGGCACGAACTTCGTATGCGTTGAGCCGCGCAAGGTCGTGATGGCGGCGGGATTTCCCGAGACGAAGGAGCTCCTCGAGCGGAGCGGCGTCGAGGCGATCGAGGTGGAGATCGGCGAGATCCTGCGCGGCGGCGGCGGAGTGCACTGCATGACGGGCTTCCTGCGCCGGGCACCGGTATAGGGGGATCCTCCTGCGGGATGGCCGGGGAGGAGAACGCGGGCCCCCTGTGAAGCGACCCTTGCGAGGAGTGGAAGGATGGAATCCTGGCGCGATGGCGCGCGGTTTCTCTTCGTCTCGCCCCACCCCGATGACGTCGAACTCGGCTGCGGCGGGACCATCGCGGGGCTCGTGCGGGCCGGCAAGGCGGCGGAGATCGCGGTCTTCACCGACGGCCGCCTCGGCACCCGCGACCCTGCGATGCCCCCCGCGCAGCTTGCCCGCATCCGGGCGGGAGAGCAGGCACACGCAGCACAGGCGCTGGGCGCAGGCCTGCGCATGCTGGGACTGCCAGACGGCGGACCGCACGACTACTACGCGCTGCGCGATCTGGCTGTCGCCCTCTTGCGGGACGTCCAGCCGGACTGGGTCTTCGTTTGCGACCCATTCCTGCCGTACGAAGCGCACAGCGACCACCGGGTGGTCGGGCTCGCCGTGAGCGAGGCCGTGCTGCTCTCCGGGCTGCCGCACTACGCGGCGGGTCAGGGCGAGCCTTTCAGCGCCCAGGGGATTGTCTACTACTTCCCGCGCCGCGCGACGGAGCACGCGCCACTCGACGAGCAGTGCCTCGCCGCCCGCCGGGAGGCCATCGCCTGCCACCGCAGCCAGTTCGGCCCGGACGACCGCTACCTGTCGCGCCTCGAGAAGCAGCTCGCGCGCCAGGGAGCGCTCGCGGGAGCCGTGGCGGCGGAAGCCCTGCACGCGCGCAGGGCCAGCGCCCTGCACCTCCCGGAGCCGCAGGGCGAGGAGGGCTGAGATGCGAGAGGAAGCGGCCCTACCGGTCGCGCTGGTCACCGGGGCGTCGAGCGGCATCGGCGAGAGCGTCGCGGAGCGCCTCGCGCGCGAGGGTTTCCGGGTGGCGATCGGTGCGCGCCGGCAGGACAAGCTCGGGGCCGTGGCGGAGAAGCTGCGCGCGGCGGGGGCGCAGGTGCTGGCGCTGCCGCTCGACGTGCGCGACCCCGCATCGATCGCAGCCTTCGCCGCGGCGGCGCAGGCTGCATTCGGCCAGGTCGATCTCCTCGTCGCGAACGCCGGGATCGGCGGCGGCGGGAAGATCGAGGCGCTCGAGGACGAGCAGATCTCCGCCATGGTCGAGACGAACCTGCTTGGCGTCGTACGGGCCGTGCGGGCGGTGCTTCCCGGCATGCTCGGGCGAGGCCGGGGACACGTGATCGTGATCGCGTCGGTCGCGGGGGCGATTCCCGTACCGGGGCTCACGCTCTACTCGGCGACGAAGGCGGCGCTGATCGCCTTCTGCACGGGCCTGCGCCGCGAGGTTGCGCACCGCGGCGTTGCCGTGAGCGCCATCCTCCCCGGCTTCATCGCGACCGAGATGACGAAGCAGCAGGGCGTCCCGCTGCGCATGCCCCAGCCGACGGTGGTGGCCGACGCGGTGATGCGCCTTTGGCGCACGCGCCGGCGCGGCGCAGTAGTGCCCTGGTTCTACGCCCCCCTGATCGCCTTCTCCCGCACCTTCCCGGGTCTCGTGGACCGCATCGCCCGGCGGATCCGCTTCTAGCTGCGCGCCAAGGAGGCGAGATGCCCTGCTGACCGTGTACGGTGCGGCCGTAGTGACACTCATGATGGTCTTTTACGCGCTGGAAGGGCGATCCCGGTGGTTTACGTTCGCCTTCGCGATGGCCTGTTTCGGCTCGTCCCTCTACGGCTGGCTCGCCGGTACCTGGCCCTTTGGGGTGGTCGAGGCGGTCTGGGGCATCGTCGCGCTGCGCAAGTGGCACGCAAGGCGGGACGGCGCGCAGGGGTAGAGCACTCGGGGCTGAGACGGGCCTTCCGGCCGGTGCTGGGCGTAGCCCCCCGGGTTCTGACCTCGTGGACGAGACGGCGACGCTAGCCGTATGATCGGATGGGCCGACCGGCATCACGGCCGGCGGATGCAATCCTTGGAGGTAACATACGTTGCGCACCGCACTTGTCGGTCTGCCGGGCTCCGGCAAGACCACGCTCTTCAATCTGCTCACGGGGTCGGACCTCCCGACGGGCGCGCTCTCGCGGCCGGAGGCCCACGTCGGGGCGGCCGACGTGCCGGACCCGCGGCTTGCGGTCCTGGCCGAAATGTACCACCCGCGCAAGGTCACGCCGGCGAAGCTCGAGTTCATCGACATCCCGGGCGTGCGGGTGGGCGGCGCCGCGCAGGAGGCGAAGCGCTTCCTTTCAGACATCCGCGAGGTCGACGCGCTCGTGCATGTGCTGCAGGGCTTTGCGGGACTCGAGGCGCCCGACCCCGTGGCCGCTGCGGAAGCGCTCGAACTGGAGCTCGCCGTGGCGGACCTCGATGTTGTCGAGCGCCGCCTGGAGCGCATCGCGAAGGAGAAGAAGCGCCCGAGTCCCGACGTCGAGCGCGACGCGCTGCAGCGCATCGCCGCGGAACTCGGCGAGGGGCGGCGGGCGGGAGGCGTCGCCCTCAGCGCGGAGGAGGATCAGGCGCTGCGCGGCTTCACGCTTCTGACCCAGAAGCCGCTCGTGCTCGTGCTCAATGGCGACGAGTCGCAGATTCCCGCGCAGGCGCCGCTGCACGCAGCCGTTGCGGTGTACGCGGCGGAGCGCCAAGTGCCGCTCGCGCCCATGTCGGTGCAGCTGGAGCGCGAGATCCAGGAGCTCCCGCCCGACGAGCAGGAGGCATTCCTCAGCGACCTCGGGCTGCGGGAGCCCGGCATCAGCCGGCTGAGCCGCGGCGTCTACGAGGGGC
>JAKAPV010000140.1 GCA_021806845.1 Bacillota bacterium
AGAGTGGCGGTTTCAACAGAGGCACCGCGCTTGGCTGAGTATTGCCGGCGCGGGAGCGGCGTTCATTGTGGCGGGGTTCGTCTATGTGCTGATCGCCGCCTACCAGGATGTCGTCGCTGTGAATCACTTGCGCAACGAACTTGCCGCAGCAGCGCACGTGCAGGCCCAGAACCGCACGCTCCGGAAACAGGTCGCGGCAGCGAAGCTGCAAAATCAGCAGGCACTGACGGAAGTCCAGGCCATGGCGAGCGATATGCATCACGTCGCCAGCGTCTTGGGCCTGACTGTAAGTACGACCGGAGACGGGCTCAACAACCTGTTCACGCGTTTGCAGCAGATGGAGAAGCAGCTGCCGAAGGTCCTGACCGCCGCGGAAGCGCGGGATCAGTTTCTTGCGCATAAGCCGGACATGCTGCCCGTAAATGGACCGATCGTGTCCGGGTTCGGCTGGCGCACCAACCCTTTTGGCGGCAACGGCGCGGAGTTTCATGACGGCATCGACATCGCGGTGCCGATCGGGACGCCGGTCCATTCCCCGGGAGCGGGAGTGGTGACCTACGCCGGCTGGTACGACGGCTACGGTCTCTACGTGCAGATCGATAACGGCTACGGCATAGAAAGCTTCTTCGGCCACAACTCAAAGATTCTGGTGCATGTTGGGGAGAGCGTTATGCGTGGGCAGCTGATCTCGCTTTCCGGGGATTCCGGCATGTCCACGGGCCCGCACGTGCACTTCGGCATCCACTACCGGGGCCTTCCGACGAATCCGTGGACCTTTATCCATTCCAATCCCCAAGGGGTGAACTAGCATGTCGCGCATGTTTGGCGGCAAGCGTACTAGCGGAGCGGACTCGGCACCCGTCGACTCGTCCGCGACCTACATCGGCACCGACGTGATAGTGGAGGGAACCCTGCGGGGCAAGGGCGTCCTGCGGATCGAAGGCAGGGTCACGGGGCAGCTCGAGCACGAGGGCACCGTCGTCGTGGGACCGCACGCGGAAGTGCGGGCGAAGATCACGGTTGGCGAGTTGATCGTCCAAGGCTTCGTCGAAGGGTCGATCCAGGCGGAGCGCTGCGAGATCGGAGAGACGGCGCGGGTGAATGGCGAGATCCGCGCGCAGAAGCTTTCGGTCGCCGAAGGGGCCAGCCTGACGGGGGACCTCAAGACGAGCCAGGCGGCGAAGGGCAAGTCCGGGGTGTCGTCGGCGGGGCAGGCGCAGGCATCTGCCGAGTAGGTGTTGAAGTAGGCGCGGCACGGGACACTTGTCTTGTGCCGTGTCGCTTTGCGCGCGAAAGAGGGGGAGGAGCGGATGGATCCGCTGGTTCCGGGAGCGACTCCGGGCGGTGAGATCGGCCTCGGGTTCCTGAACCTCACGGCGGTCGACGTGCTGACGATCGTAGTCATGGTCGCCATCTTCGCCTTGGCGGTCTGGCTGCCGGTGCGCAAGCAGGCTCGCCGGCGATGAACTGGACGAAGCGGGCTCAAGAGGTCCTGCGCCGAGAGCTGCCCTACGAAGACCTCCTGCCGTCCGAACTGCCCGCCTACGTACGCTCCTATGTCTACTATTTCGGTGTCGCCACGCTCGCCAGCTTCGTGATGCTGGTGGCGAGCGGCATTGTGCTGGCTGCCTTCGGGCCCCAGTGGTGGCACGTCTCGGCCGTCGGGCACTTCTTCAACAGCCTGCACTTCTGGACCGTGCAGATCTTCTTCTTCGCAATGGTCCTGCATCTGTGGGCCCAGTTCTTCATGGCGGCCTGGCGCGACGGCCGCCACTGGACATGGGTCGTCGGTGTGGTGCTGTTCGTGGTTTCCGTCCCGGCCGCGCTCACGGGGTTCGTGTCGCAGCAGAACTTCGACAGCCAGTGGATCGCCGTGCAGGGCAAGGACGCGATGAACGCCCTGGGCGTCGGCGGGTTCTTCAACCTCTTGAACTTCGGCCAGATGTACGGGTTCCACATCTTCATCTTCCCGCTCGTGCTCGCGATCCTGATCGGCCTTCACATCGTCCTTGTCCGCCTGCACGGCGTCGTGCGGCCGATCGACGACCCCCCGCCCGTTGAGAAAGGGGGACGCCCCAGATGAGCGACCGCCAGCGCCGCTACTACCGCGGTGTCGCGATGAAGCCGGACGATCTCCTGAAGGAATTCACGTGGGCGCTCGGCATCGTCCTCGTGCTCGGCATCCTCCTTGCGGCGGTCTTCTCCTCCCCGGACGAGCCCACTCTGACGGCGCAGCGCGTCGCGAAGGTCGAACCGAGCATTTTGGCGGGAACGATGCTGCGGGCGCTTTCCAGCCAGTCGGCGATCGCCCAGTATGGGCCTCCCTACAACGGGCTGAACGAGAACGCCCAGGCGATCGGCGGCTTCTCGCCGCAGGTGTGGGCCGGCGTGCAGATCCCGGTGAACGCCCCCACGGTCTTTGTCCTGCGTCCGCTGTCGATGGCGACCGCTCTGTCTCCCCGCCTGCAGTCCGCTCTGCGGGCATACGAGGACGCCTCGGGCGCTCAGCAGCAGCAGTGGGTGGCCAGGGTCCTGAAAGTCCTGCCGCGCGCGAAGTACGCCGCTTCCGGCGTCGTGCTGCCGCAGGGGAGCTATGGCCCGCTGCCGGCGATGATGGACGGGTATTTCCAGCTCGCGCGCAGCGGCCTCCTGGAGTCTGCGATCAACCAGAACGGAAGCGTCTACCAGACCGACTTCACGAATGCGCTCCTGCTCCTGCAGGGGCAGGCCATGGGGGCCGCCGCGACGCCGCTGCACATGCTCGGAGAGCAGTGGGGCATGATGCGCGAGCCCGACAACTACCCGGGCGCCGTCTGGCTCTGGCTCTACACCGCGCTCTACCAGCTGCCGCCCTACAACAGCTCGAGTGCGGCGGACCTGATGGTCGGACTGACGATCGGAGGGCTGTCCGTGCTGCTTTTGCTGGTGCCCTTCATCCCCGGGCTGCGCGACATACCGCGCTACATCCCGATTCACCGCCTGATCTGGCGGCGGGGAGCGGACAAGTGATGCGCCTGCCGCCGCGCCCGACCCCCTGGCGCATCCTGCCGGGAACGTTCGGCGGGGTCTTCGGCACGGCGCTTTGCTACACCGCGCTGACGCGAGGCGACTGGGCCATGCTCCCCGTAGGGGTGGCGCTGCTGGCCGCCGGAATCTTCCTGGTGGGTGTGCCGATCGCGCAGGCGATGCTGGTCCTGCGCGCCTACCGGCGGCGAAGCACCTGACCTTCGATCACGCAGCAATGGAGACGCCGGGACGGCTCACTTCCGCCCGGCGTCTCTCCGTTACCGGCCACAAGGCCGGGCGGGTCTGACCAGCGCACGGCCAAATGCCGCAGCCGGGAACCGAGGCAACGTCGGGCCTGGGCGGTCGCCTGCCGCGCCCTTTCGCGAGTCCCTCGTCCGCTCAGAACGCTCCCGGATGTTCTCCGAACGACTATACTGGAGAGGCATTCAGCGTGCGCGCGCGCACCGGGTGTATAGGGGGGAACTGCATGGAGTTTCAGATCCAATCGAGCTACAAGCCCGCCGGCGACCAGCCGAAGGCCATCGCGGCGCTCAGCGAGGGGCTGCGCGAGGGGCTGCGCGAGCAGACGCTGCTCGGGGTGACCGGATCCGGGAAGACGGCGACCATGGCCTGGACGATCCAGGAACTGCAGCGTCCCACCCTGGTCCTTGCCCACAACAAGACCCTGGCAGCCCAGCTCTGCGGGGAGTTCCAGGCCTTCTTCCCGCATAACGCGGTCGAATACTTCGTCTCCTACTACGACTACTACCAGCCCGAAGCGTATATCGCGACGAGCGACACCTATATCGAGAAAGACGCGACGATCAACGACGAGATCGACAAGCTGCGCCACGCAGCCACGACAGGGCTCTTCGAGCGCCGCGACGTGATCATCGTGGCGTCGGTGAGCTGCATGTACGGCCTTGGCTCCCCGCAAGACTCCCGCGAACTCTGCCTCTCGCTGCGCGCCGGGCAGGAGCGCGACCGCAGGGAGATCCTGCGCAAGCTCGTCGACATCCAGTACGACCGCAACGACATCAACTTCACCCGCGGCACCTTTCGGGTGCGCGGCGAGGTGCTCGAGATCCTGCCCGCCTCGAACGAGGAGCGGGCGATCCGCGTCGAGTTCAACGGCGACCTGATCGAGCGCATCCTCGAGGTGGACGTGCTTACGGGCGAGATCCTGGGCGCGCGCCACCACGTCGCCATCTACCCGGCGTCCCACTACGTGACGTCCAAGGAGAAGCGCGAGCGCGCGATCCGCACCATCGAGGAGGAGCTCGAGTCCCAGCTGCTCTACTTCCGCTCGCAGGGCAAGCTCCTCGAGGCGCAGCGCATCGAGCAGCGCACGCGGCACGACATGGAGATGCTGCAGGAACTGGGCTTCTGTCCAGGGATCGAGAACTACTCCCGCCACCTGACCGGCCGGCCTCCCGGCGCCCCGCCCTACACGCTCCTCGACTTCTTCCCGAAAGACTTCCTGTTCTTCATCGACGAGTCCCACCAGTCGCTGCCGCAGGTGCGCGCCATGTACGCGGGGGACCGCTCCCGCAAGGAAGCCCTCGTGGAATACGGGTTCCGCCTTCCCTCCGCATACGACAACCGCCCACTGCGCTTCGACGAGTTCATGGAGCGGCTCAACCAGGTTGTCTACGTCTCAGCCACCCCGACCAACTTTGAAGTCTCGCGCTCCTCGCGGGTCGTGGAGCAGATCGTCCGCCCGACCGGTCTCCTGGATCCCGCGGTGGAGATCCGGCCGACGAAGGGGCAGATCGACGACCTCCTGCACGAGATCCGGTTGCGCACGGAAAAGCGCCAGCGCACGCTCGTGACGACGCTGACGAAGAAGATGGCGGAAGAGCTCACCGACTACCTGAAGGAGGTCGGCGTGAAGGTCCGCTACATGCACTCGGATGTGGAGACCATCGAGCGCATGGCCATCATCCGGGACCTGCGCCTCGGCGTGTTCGATGTGCTCGTCGGGATCAACCTCCTGCGCGAGGGGCTGGACCTGCCGGAGGTGTCGCTCGTGGCCATCCTGGACGCCGACAAGGAGGGCTACCTCAGGTCAGCGACGGCGCTCGTGCAGACGATCGGCCGTGCCGCGCGCAACCTTGAGGGGCGTGTCATCCTCTACGCCGACGCGGTCACGGACTCCATGGCCGTCGCCATCTCCGAGACCGAGCGCCGCCGCCGGCTGCAGGCGGAGTTCAACGCGGAGCGCGGGATTACGCCGCAGGGCGTCGAGAAGGCCGTCCGAGACGTCATCGAGGCCACGAAGCCCCTCTCTGTGCAGGCGCTGGACGAGAAGGGGATCGAGAGCGTCAAGCCGCGCGACATCCCCCGGCTGCTCGAGAAGCTGCGAAGGGAGATGCGTGAAGCCGCCCGGGCGCTCGAGTTCGAGCGCGCGGCCGTCGTGCGGGACCTGATCGCGGAACTGGAGACGCAGCGCGCGGAGCACCGCGCGAAGCGGTAGCGGTGCAGGCATAGCCGCCGGTGCTCGCGAATCCTGCCAAGGGTGGAAGGACCACCCTTGGCACTTTGTGCATTGCGGAGGTGTGCAATGAAACCGGCAAGCTTTCGCTATGTGGCGGCCAGCGATGTGCATGAGGCCGTAACGCTGCTTTCGGCGCACGGCGATGCGGCCAAGCTCCTCGCGGGCGGGCAGAGCCTCGTGCCGATGATGAATCTTCGGCTGTCGCGGCCGGAGATCCTGATCGATCTCAACCGCATCTCCGGAGCGGATGGCATCACGGTGGAAGATGGTGCCCTGCGCGTCGGCATGCTTGCGCGCCAGCGCGCGGCGGAGCGGGCGGATGTCGTGCGGACCAGGCTGCCACTCCTTGGGGAGGCCATCTCCCGCATCGGACACACGCAAATCCGCAGCCGCGGGACGCTCGTCGGCAGCTGCTGTCACGCGGATCCCTCTGCGGAGATCCCATGCGTGCTGCTCGCGCTGGACGGCTTTGTCCGCGCGCAGGGACCGGATGGGATGCGGGATATTCCTGCGGCCGATTTCTTCCTGGGATACTTCCAGACCGCCCTCTCCCCCAAGGAGGTCGCGACGGATCTTTTCTTCCCGCTGCCGGCCGCCGGCACGGGCTGGGCCTTCCTCGAGTTCGCCCGCAGGCACGGCGACTTCGCGATCGTAGCGGTCTCGGCGCTTCTCAGGCTCTCCGCGAGCGGTGAGATCGAGCGCGCCGCCCTGTCCCTTTCCGGCGTCGGGCCTGCCCCGCTGCGCGCGAGGCGAGCCGAGGCGCTGCTTCTCGAAAAGCGGCCCGATGGCGCCCTCTTTGCGCAGGCCGCGCGGGAGGCTTCGCAGGAGATCGAGCCGGCGGATGACGTTCAGGCATCCGCGGGCTATCGACGGCAGCTCGCCCAGACCCTGGTCGGACGGGCCCTGCAGGAAGCCCTCGCACGCGCCGCAAAGGAGGTCGCCTGATGCAGCCGCTAGAGAGGATCCGCGTCCATCTGAGCGTCAACGGCCACGCTGTCTCGCAGCTCGTGGATGCGCGGCGCACCCTCGCCGACTTCCTGCGCAGCGACCTCGGATTGCCCGGTACGCATATCGGCTGCGAACAGGGCGTGTGCGGCGCGTGCACCGTGCTGCTGGACGGCGTCTCCGTCCGCTCCTGCCTGATTTTCGCGGCCCAGCTCGAGGGCAGCGCCGTGGAAACGGTCGAGGGACTCGCCGGCGACGCGCTGCACCCGCTGCAGGAGGCGTTCCATCGCAATCACGCCCTGCAATGCGGCTACTGCAGCCCCGGATTCCTGATGGCAGCGCGCGATCTCCTGGAGGAGAACCCAAGCCCCTCTGAAGCGGAGATCCGCGTCGCCCTCTCGGGCCAGATCTGCCGCTGCACAGGCTATGAGAACATCGTCCAGGCCGTCCGTGAGGCGGCAGGCGCACTGCAGAGCGAAGGGAGAGACGCCTGATGCCGAGCGTCAAGTACCGCGGCGGAATCGGGGACGACCTCCTGCGCCTCGAGGACGAGCGCCTGCTCACAGGGAAGGGCCGCTTCGTCGGAGACCTGCAGGTGCCGGGCGCTTTGGAGCTGGCGGTGCTGCGCAGCCCCCACGCCCACGCGGAGATCGTCAGCATCGACGACCGCGGCGGTGCGGACCTGCCCGGCGTCGTGCGCATCGTCACTGGCGCCCAGTTGCGGGCCGAGGCTCCGCAGATGTTCGGCATCGCGGATCCGCCGCAGATCTTCAGCTTCACGCAGCCGCCGCTCGCGTTCGGCGAGGCGCACTACGTCGGCCAGGGGATCGTGGCGGCGGTCGCGGAGGATCGCTACGTCGCCGAGGACGCCCTGGACAAGCTCTTCGTCCGCTACCGCAGACTGTCTGTGCTGGCGGACGCGGAGCGGATCGTGGCCGAATCGGGCGAGGACGCGGCGCTCCACGGGGAGTCGGTGACCGCCTTCGGCGACGTGACGGCGCTGTTTGCCGCAGCGGACGTCGTCATCGAGGAGCGCCTCTCGATCGGACGCGCGACGGCGCAGCCGCTGGAGGGCCGCGCGATCCTCGCCATGCCGGAGGGCGACGGCCTGCTCGTCTACGCGGCTACCCAAGGGCCGCACGGCATGCGGCAGGGGCTCAGCCAGGCGCTCGGCCTGCCGCCGCAGAAGATCCGGGTCGTGGCCCAGGACGTCGGCGGCGGCTTCGGCGTGAAGAACGGCACCTATCCCGAGGACGTCATCACCGCCTAC
>JAKAPV010000141.1 GCA_021806845.1 Bacillota bacterium
GCTTGGTCCAAGGGCTTCACCGCGGGTCGTCAGGCTGGGCGCAAACCGAAGCGCCTCCCCGCAGGCGTGCCGCACGAGGACAGGTGATGGTGCGCCGTTTCGCGGCTTCGCCGCTGGCGCGCATCCTGCTCGCGCCGGTGGCGGCCTACGCCGCACTGCTCGCCATATCATCGGGTGCCCTCCTAGCCATTGCGGCGCTGCGCGGACACGCGGGGTCGCTGGAGCTGCGCTTCGTGCTCACCGTGCCGGTTATCCACCGCATGATGCAGCAGCTGTCGGCCTACGGCGTCACCGCGGCACAGGTGCTCGGAGAATTTGCCGCCCTCTCGACGATGGCGGTCGTCCTCCACCGCGAGGTCCGACTGGCCGACATCCTCGACAGGCGGCCGCGCGTCGCGGATCTCCTGTTCGGACTCCTGGGCACCGCAGGTCTATTCGTCCTCGTGGAACTGGTCGGAATCACCTTGGTGCTTCTCCACGCCAGCGCGGGATCGACAACGCAGCTCGCCTTCGCCCATGGCATCGGATCGCCGTGGCTCCTGCTGCTGCTCGCGCTGGTGGCGGGGTTCGCCGAGGAAACGACGTTCCGCGGCTACCTTCTGCGCGCCCTGCGCGGCCGCATGGCGCTGTGGCCCGCAATCCTCCTGGAGAGTGGGATTTTCGCCGCGTTCCACACTGGCTGGGGCCTCGCCCCGGGGCCCTTTCTGGCCATCGCGGCCATTGGCGTCGCCCTCTCGTTCCTCGCGCTGCGCACCAACATCTACCGGGCGATGGTTGCCCATGCTGGCTACGACGCACTCGCATTCCTGATCGCGCTGCACCTGCGGTAGAGTCTGGGCGCTGCTTCCTAGAAGGCTTTCCACAGCGAAGCGAGCCACGGCACTGCCACGAGGGCGATGCCCTCGAACAGCAGAAGCCCGGCGAGTGCGGTGAAGACATAGGGCAGATAGGCCACGCTGCGGTCCGCGTCCCGCCGTGCCTCGCTGAGCCAGTTGCGGCGGTAGCGCGCGACGGATGCCGCGAGCGGCAAGCCGAGCTGCGCGTCACGGGAGAGAAGTCCGATCAGCCTGTCGGTCTGGGAAGTCTGCAGGTCCCGGCGCAGTCCCTCAAGGGCGCCTGCGATGCTCGCACCGTCCTCGAGGCGGCTGCCGAAGCGAACGAGCGCCGAGACCAGAGGGCCTTCCCCGTACGCTGCCGCGTCGCGCAGGGCCGTATGCAGCGGTTGGCCAGCCTCCGCCGCCATGCCGAGGTCGGTCAGCAGAACGGGAATGGCCCGCCGCACGGCGTCGCCGTCCGTGGCGGCCTGCAGGCGCTGTGCGGCCTCCCGTGCGATCCGCAGCAGCGGGAGTGAAATCGCGGCGGCGAGCAGACCAGCGGGGCCGAGTAGCGCGGCGAGCAGGCACGGCACGAAGTGCCAGGGCCTGCGGCCGCCGGCGACCCACACGGCGGCCGCGGCAGGCAATAGCCACAGTGTCATGGCAGTAGCAGCTGTGCCGTCGCGAGGGGGATCCCGCCAGCTGTGGGCAGGGCCGCAACAGCTATCCAGTAGTCGAGGCCTGCGCCCTGCGCAAGCACCGCCGCCGCTGCGAGGAGCACGACGCCCGCGAGCGCCGTCGTGACCGCGAAGTAGGGGAATGTCTGCGCGCTTGCCTCGTGCCGACGCCGCCGATCCTCCGCGGCGTCTTCGAGAAGGATCGCGAGATGGCGGGCGAGCGGCGTCCCGCTGCGGCGGCTGAGCGACAGTGCGCGGCCGAGCTGCACCAGCAGCGGCAGCGACGCCTCCCTGCCCACCTGGCGAAAGGCGTCCTCGCTTGCGCCGCCCCGCAGCCACTGCGCCAGCGCCCGCTGCCAGACAGGCCGCAGCGAGCCGCTGCAGGCAGGAAGTGCGGCCAGCGCGCAGAGTTCCGCGCTGCCGAACAGCGACGCCTGTTCAAACATCGCCTGGATCGGTTCCTCCGCCGCATCGCGCAGGCGCTCCAGGCGGCGGCGGCGCACCAGCACCGCGAGGGTCTCCTCAAAAAGCCGCACCGAAAGCGCGGCGACGGCGGCCGCGAGGATACCGGCGCGCGCATCTATCGCGAATGCCAGTACCGGAAGCAAGAAGGGGAGAAGCCGGCCTGGGCCTCCGAGACGCCACAGCACGGCCAGGAACGCGGCGGCGGCAACGGCAGCGGGAGCATTCATGGCCACACCGCCTCCAGCCGGCCCTGGTCGACGCGGACGACTTCGGTCGGATGCCTGCGACCCCTTGCGTCCCGCGTCAAGTGGACGATGCCGCCGATCAGGCGAAGGATGCGCTGGCGCAGGATGTCGGCCGGCAACACGTGGGCAAGTGCCATGGCGGCGAGCAGGCGATCGGGTACATCGACCGCTGACGCGGCATGCAGGGTCGTCAGGCTTCCCCGATGGCCGGTGTCCAGGGCACCAAGCCAGTCATAGGCTTCCTTGCCGCGGATCTCCCCGATGATGATCCGGTCCGGGCGCATGTGCAGCGATAGCCGTACAAGCTCGTCGAGTGTGATGGCATAGAGGCCTGCGCGGTTCGGCGGCCGCGTCTCGAGGGCGACGACATGTGGATGCACGCGTCCGAGATCGAGTTCCCGGGTCTCCTCGATCGTCAATATGCGCTCGCTTGATGGGATCTCGCGGGCGAGATGCCGCAAAAGCGATGTCTTGCCGGTGCCGGCGGCGCCGGCGATCACGAGGTTGCGCCCCTCGCGAACCCAGCCGCGGAGGATGCGCAAAGGACGTTCATCTCCCGAGAGCGCTTCCTGCCACGCCTGCCCCAGGTCCAGATGGACTTCCTTGCGCAAGGTGAGGGTGGGGGCAGGTGTCAGGGGAGGGATGGTCGCGGTGAAGCGGACGCCTTCTCCGAGCCGGCCGTCTGCGAACGGCTGGGTCTGGGTCAGCTCGCGTCCGAGCGGCATCAAGAGGCGCTCGATCAGGTCCTGCAACGCGCGCTGGTCAGGGAAGCGGACCTGTGTGTCACATAGCGCCCCGCGCCGCTCCACGAACACGCGGTCGTGGCTGAGAACCATGATCTCGCTGACCTCAGGGTCTGCGAACAGAGCCTCCAGCGGTCCCAGCCAATAGCCGAGCAGCGTTTCACTCTTCGTCTGCATCGCCCCCTCTTTCCCAGATCGCCGCTCCGTGCAATGCGGCCTTCGCTGGGCGCAGAGGCGCCCTGCGCCGTGCGACGCGGCGGGTGCGGGCATGCGGAGCGAGCTGCGATACCCAGCGGATGTACTGGCTTTCGCCAGACTCGTCGCTGCACAGCAGTACATCTGTTGCGAGTGACAGCGAGGCGATCAGGCCGCGATCGCCGAGGTTTGCGCTGGCCCGCACGACGACGTGGGAACGCCCGGTGCGCTCGTGGATGCGCTGGGCGAGCGGCTCCATGCCGTACTGCACCAGCAGTTCGGGCTGCGGCGGGGAGGTGACCAGCCCCAGCCCCTGAGGCCATCCGGCCGGATGTTCGCCGTTTGCCTGAGAGCCTTCCAGGAACTCGGCGAGCGTGGGGCGGATCCGCAAGGCGCGGGCATACACGGGGTCGACGGTATCCGTCTCGAGGAGCAGGGTAGCCCTCTCCCTTGCGAGGTGGGCGGCCGTCGCCAGGGCGCAGAAGCCGCCGGCCCTGGCATCTCCGGGAGCGACGACCACCACGCAGCGCGGCACGACGACGTGCTCGGGCCGCTCCCCGCGCAACTCCTGCACCAGCACTTCGATCGGGACGCCGCGCAGACTGAGGCTCGGGCGCACCCACGTGATCTCGGTCTCGGGATGCTGGGCGGCGATCCTCCGCAGCACCCTCTGCGCATCGGAGGTACGGCACAGAACGGGGTCGACGACAATGCGCGGATATTCCTCTTGCATGAGCCGCTCCTCGGTCTCGCCCAAGGAGAGCGCCAGCGGCTGGCCATAGAGGACGGCGCCGCGTTCGTGCAGCTGCAGGACGGTGTCGGGATGGAGCGCGTAAAGTGAACGCAACAGCGTCTCCCCCTTCAGTGCAGATGGGCGACGACGATGAGCCTGCCCGCCGTGATGGCGGCGAGCATCCCTACGAGTGAAGCGGCAGGAACCTCCAGGACGAGATTCTGCTGGCTCGAACCAGGCGCCACCACGGCTGCCGCGCAGACAAGCTGCGGCAGCGTGCCCGCACTGGTCGCGTAGACGGAGACGTCTGTCCCGGGCGCTGCCGGTGGCGCGCTGAGCAGTGCCGATGACGGCACCGCCAGGAGGGTGCGCGCCGCAGCGCTCCCGTGGCCGCGACGTTGTCCCACTTCATCCGTCAGGAGCGGGAGGCCGGCGGGCACGGAGGTCCGTAGCGTGCCGGACGGCACAGCGAGCGGCATGCCGCGGAGGGGTCCTTGCCAGCGCATCAGCTCGACGAGCGATGGCGAGAGGATGGTGCCTGCGGAGAGGTTGTGGCGAGGGACCAGCACTTCGCGGGACGCGCCGATGGCTGATGCCTGCCAGCCAAGGTAGGCTGCGGCGGCACATACCAGCGGAAGCCAGAGCGGGTCCCTGAGGCGGTCAAGAACGGCGCGCGAACGCCGGGCGGGTGTCGACAAGTGGCATCTCCTCCTCGGAAAGTGCGACGCGTAGCGGGATCGGCCCGTACTCGTCCACCAAGAGGGACTCGCCCGGCTGGCTGACGCGTAGTAGGTCGAGTGCGCGCTCAGACAGGTGCAGGAGCTCCCCCAGGTGTGGCAGGTCGCTCGGCTGCTGTCGGAAGAGAACCAGGCGGCCCGCATTGGCCAAGATCAGCCGTCCCGCATCACTCTGCGTGAAGTCGCCGACGTTCTGGCTGACCAAGGTGACGATCAGGCCGCGCTTGCGGGCCCGTTTGGCAAGGTTGACGAGGGACTCGCGGCCCGCGGGCGTTCTGAGCCAGAGGTGTGCCTCGTCCAGCGTCAGCCAGAGCGGGTGCCGCCCGGCGATGGCCTCCGCCTGCCGGATTGCCCACTGCAGCACTGCCGCGAGGTCGGCGGACGATGCGCTGTCCCTGGATGCACGCAGGTCCAGCGCCAGACGCGTGAGACCGCCAACCTCGGCAGCCAGGCGGGAAACGACCTCCCCGCCCAGCGCCCGCACAACGGGTGCGTACTCGCCCTCCGGATCTGCGATCAGGAGTGCCTCGGGCCGGACACGCAGCAGCTCCGCCTTCGCGAACGCGGACTTTCCGTGGCCTGGGGTCCCTAAAACGACGGACAGCGGGTTCGGGGACGTAAGGCGGTCTCGCTCCACCCTGGAACCGTCTCTCAGGTGCACCCCGAGACTGTCGCCGCCGCTGCGCGGCGCGGCTGCAGGCAGGAGGCTGAGACAGGAGACGGTCGTCGCGCTCATGAGCCGCGCCGGGGGTTCCGCCGCGGCGCTGTCCGGCGACAGCCATGCTCCCGCGCTGCGCTGCAGCCCAAGCTGCACCCGCAGGCCAAAGCCCATCTCCGCAAACAGCTCGCGCAGCATGGCGCCGCGAGCTTCGCAGGTCGCCTGGTCCGGCCCTTCGGCCGCGACGAGCAGGGCAACCGCGAGCAGCCGCTCGCGGCCCTCGACAAGGGCGCGTCGCAGCGCTTCCGCATCCTCCTGGGCCCGTTGTGCGTCAACATCCGGAAGATGTCCGCGCTGCCTGCGCAGGAAAGAGGTCGCGTGCAGGCGCACGAGGTGACGATCGACCAGCCGCTGGGCGGCCGCAGCGGCCAGCGGCTGGACGCGCAAGGCGACCATCATGTCGCTCTGGTGCCACCACAGGCGCTCCAGCGTGAGCTCGTCGAGTTCGGCGGGATAGCCTTCCACAGCCATGAGTTGCCGAAATCCGGTCCCCGCCTCGAGCAGGCGGAGGCGCTCTCGCGGTACACCAGGGCGCAGGAGCGCTACCCCGCGGGGACTGAGCGGGATGCGTCCCTGAACTGCGACGATGCGCCGCAGACCTGGATTTTCGATCTCCGCGCGCAGCTGCGCAGGGCTCTCCCTGCCGAGCGGATCAACCCTTGCGCCGATGCCGGCAAGGGCGCCCGCGTTTCCGGCATCGTCTCGTACCCATAGGTACAGATGGCGGTCGCCTGCGCGCACGCTGAGGGTGAAGCGCACGGGGCCCTGCACTGCCAGCAGGAAGTCGCGCAGGCGCAGCTGCACGGCCGTGCGTTCGGTCGGTGGCAGCAAGGAGTGTTCAAGGCGCTCGAGTTCGTAGACGGTTCCAGAAGTCAGCATCTGGGGCGACCGACGGAACGAGCCAGAGGGGATCATCGCTCTCAGACCTCCCGCTGAGCGCTTTGCGCACGAGGTACCTTACAAGCTGCGGCGCGATGCGGCGCACGGGGATGCCGTCCAGTTCCGAAAGGCCGTAGATAAGCCCCAGAACAGCCACGGCGAAGCCGATCGGCGGCGGCAGCTGACCGGAGATGGACGCAACGGCCGCGACACCTCCCGCACCAAGTCCCGCTGCCTGGGCGAGATCCAGGGTCCCGAAGATGCGCGGTGCGACCCTGAGCAGGTCCACCGGTACCGTGCACCTCATCGCTCGAGCCACCGGTGTACACCGCGCAGAAGCGAGAACGGCAGGCGCACCATGACGACCAGCAGCACCAAACCGAGCAGCATGTCCGATGCCGGCACGGCGATCGGCAGTTCGCCCGCCAGGCCGCGCACGAGGACCAGCACGAAGCCCTCGGCGGCGGGGAGCAGCATCCAGGCGGCGAGTTCAAACAGCCAGAGCACAGGCAGCCGGTGCAGCGCGTGGTGGGTCGACAGCAGCCAGGGGAGCGGTGCGACCGAGATGAGAAGAGCAATGGCCGCGAGGCGCACGATGAGGAGCAGCGCCAAGCCGAGAAGCAGGAGCAGGTAGGGAATGCCGAAGACCAGGAGCTGGATGGCGCTGTCGTAGGCGGAGGGCGGTGGCAGTGCCCCGCGGGCTACCTCACGGGCGATCGTCGCGAGCGCGGCGCCGTTGAGTTGCCAGAGCCAGCCGACGATGGACCGGGACGCCAGCACGCCCGCCACGCCGATCACCAGCCGCTGCAGGGCGAGGGCGGTGCGTCCGGCTCCGGCTTCGACGATCAGCAGGGGAGCGGCGACCGCGGCCCCCAGCAGCAGGGAGATGTGGAAGAGCGTCCACGAAACCGGTCCGGCAGGCGGCATGCCATGCGCCCAGAGGAGACTCCCCACCCACCCGTAGGCAAGCCGCATCTCTCCGCTCAGAGCGGCGCTGAAAGGCCAGCCCATTGGAAGATCACCCGGACGATGTCCTTGGCGAAGATTACGATCAGCAGGCCCGTGGCGACGGATGCGATATGCTGATACGCCCGGGAGCGGTGCTGGGGGTTGTCGCCGCTCGTCCATAGGAGGTAGGCGCCGTACAGGAGCGCGAGGACGGCAAACGCCGCGAACCAGCCTTGCAGGGTCGAGACCGCGTTGAGCACAAAGTTCGTGAGCGGCATGGTCCGCTATCCCTCGCGGGGACTATCCGGCGGGGCTTCACATTCCTCACCGACCACCAGCGGAGGATCGAGGAAGCGGAGCCGCTCCGCGATCACCTCGATGACCCTTCGCTTTTCGCCGTCCGTCGTCTCGAAGCTCCGGCTCGAGATGCGTCCCTCGATCCCCACGAGCCTGCCCTTCTGCAGGTACTTGGAGGTGGTTTCAGCAAGCCTGCGGAATACCACAACTGGAAGGAACTCGCAGGAGCCAGATCG
>JAKAPV010000142.1 GCA_021806845.1 Bacillota bacterium
CGTCTTCGCGGGCGGTGTTTCGGCGAACGGCTTTTTGCGCGCCCGCCTCGCGGAGGAACTCGCTCGCAGCGGCGTCGAGCTCCTGGTGCCAAGCCTTGGCTACTCCACGGACAACGCGGCGATGATCGCGCGGCTCGGGATCGCGCTATACGGGGCGGGCGAGCGTTCGGCGCTGGACCTGAACGCCGAACCGGTGATCCACCCATTCAAGCCGTAACATGCTGGCGCAGGCCGCAAGGAGGTGCCCATGGCAGAGCACGGGCCAGTAGCCCTCGCTTGGAGCGGCGGAAAGGACAGCGCGCTCACGCTGAGTGCGCTGCGCGAACGCGGGGAGAGCGTGCACTGTCTGCTCACCACCGTCACGGAAGGTTTCGAGCGGATCAGCATGCACGGCGTACGCCGCGTACTCCTGCTTGCCCAGGCGGAGGCGGCGGGACTGCCGCTTGTGGAGGTGCGCATCCCGCAAAGCTGCACGAACGAGATCTACGAGCAACGCATGGGCGCCGCTGTCCGGAGCCTCGCGGCACAGGGCGTGCGCCGCTTCGCGTTTGGCGACCTCTTTCTCGAGGACGTGCGTGCCTACCGCGAGGAGCAGCTGGGCCGCGCAGGGTTGAGCGCCGTCTTCCCCTTGTTCGGGTCTGATACCGGCCTCTTGGCGCGTTCCTTCATCGCCCGCGGCTACCGGGCGATCCTCGTGACGGTCGACCCGCGCAAGCTTCCACCGGAATTTGTCGGCCGCGACTACGATGCGTCACTGCTGCAGGACCTGCCTGCGGGCGTGGATCCCTGCGGCGAGCGAGGGGAATTCCACAGCTTCGTTTGGGACGGTCCGGTATTCGCCGGTCCCGTCGCCGTGCAGCGGGGCGGCGCCGTGATGCGGGACGGCCTGTGGTTTCAGGATCTCGTCCCGGGCCCTGCCCAGGGCCGCCGTGCGAGGGCAGACCGCGCAGGCGAAGGTCTGGAATGACGCTGCGGCCGGGTGGGTCGGCAGGCGATCGTTGGGAACCCTATGCCCATGCGCAGGCTGCAGCGGCTGGATGTCGAGTTGCCCTATCCCATGTACCATTGGACGAAAGTCTTCGGGCTGTATCTCCCGACGGCGCGGGCTTTCGTCATCTTTCTCTCGCGCTATGTGCCGTGGCCAGGGATCAAGAACGCGATGCTGCGCGGCCTCGGCAGCCGGATCGGGCCGTATGCCGCGGTGGGGCTGGGCGCCACATTTGACATATTTCGCCCTGACCTGATCTCCATCGGCAGGGGGGCTGTCATCGGATACAATGTCACCATATTGACCCACGAGTTCCGTCCGGACGGCGTCTATGTCGGACCGGTGGAAATCGGCGATGGCGCTCTGATCGGCGCGAACGCGACGGTGCTCGCGGGCGTGCGGATCGGCGAGGGCGCCCAGGTGGGCGCCGGGGCCGTCGTGACCCGCGACGTACCTGACGGAAGCCGGGCCTTCGGCGTGCCGGCGAGGGTGTCCGAGGAGGCGAGAGGCGGTTGGGGATCCACCCGTACCGGGAGTTCCGCCCCGTCATCGCGCAGGGCGTCTTCGTGGCGCCGTCGGCCGACGTGATCGGCCGGGTGCATCTCGCGGCGGGTTCATCCGTCTGGTTCGCCGCAGTGTTGCGCGGCGATGCGGAGGAGCTGTTCGTCGGAGAGCGCAGCAACATCCAGGATGGCGCGGTGTGCCACGCGGACCCGGGCTATCCCTTGCGGATCGCGGAAGATGTTACGGTCGGGCACCGCGCAATCGTCCACGGAGCGACGGTGGAGCACGGGGCGCTCGTCGGGATGGGCGCGGCGCTGCTAAACGGATCCAGGCTCGGCGCTGGTTCGATATTGGCCGCGGGGGCCGTGCTGCCGGAAGGCAAGGAGATCCCGCCGGGTGTGCTTGCGGCCGGGGTGCCGGCGCGCGTGGTGCGGCCGCTGTCGGTAGAGGATGCAGCAAGGCTGCGCCTCTCCGCGGAGCATTACGCGCTGCTCGCGTCGGAATATTTCCGTCTCCTGGGCACGTAACCGGGCAGAGAATAAGGCAAGCCAGGATGCGCTTGCCTTATGCCGAAGAGCCCTGGCGGGGAGGAGTAGCATTTTGCACGTGCACTTCGTCGGGATTGGCGGTTACGGCATGAGTGCGATCGCCTTCGTCCTGCACGGCCAGGGTGTTCGCGTGACGGGCTCAGACGTGCGCCCCTCCTCGCGAACGGCGCGCCTTGAGGAGATCGGGGTGGAGATCGCGTACGGCCACGAGCCAAGGAACCAGGACGGCGCGGACGTTGTCGTGTATTCGACCGACGTTCCGCAGGACAATGTCGAGCTCCAAGCGGCGCGGGCGCGCGGCGTCTCCGTGGTGCACCGCTCCGAGATGCTCGCAGACATCCTCGCCAAGGGGCGCGGGATCTGCGTGACCGGCACCCACGGCAAGACCACGACCACCTCGATGATCGCAGCGATCATGATCGACGGTGGCCTCGACCCGAGCGCCGTGGTCGGGGGAGAACTCGACTGGATGGGCGGCAACGCGCGGATCGGACACGGCCCCTATGTGGTGGCGGAAGCCGACGAGAGCGACGGGTCCTTCCTGCGCTATCATCCAGAGATCGCCGTTCTGACAAACGCCGAGCCTGAGCACCTCGACCATTACGACGGCAAGTTCGAAAACGTCCTCCAGGCGTATCGCCAGTTCCTGCATGGCTGCCGCGGACTCGTGCTTACCTGCCACGACGCGCCGCTCGTGGGCGCACTCGCGAGCGGCGTGACGGCGGCGCACCTCACCTATGGCCTCGGGCGCGGCAGCGACTTCCGCGCGATGCGCCTCGCGCTGCGCAAGGGCGGCGGCCACCGCTTCACGGTGCAAGGGCCGGATGGACCGCTTGGACGGCTGGAACTGCCGCTGCCGGGCGTGCACAACGTGCGCAACGCGCTGGCAGCCGTCGCGGTAGGGTACCACCTCGGGGTGCCTTTTTCGACGATGGCGCGCACGCTGGCGCGCTTTCGCAATGCCGCACGCCGCTTCGAGGTCGTGGGCAAGGGCGGAGGCGTGACCGTCGTCAGCGACTACGCCCACCATCCCACGGAGATCGCGGCGGTGCTCGAGGCGGGGCGCGAGCTCCAGCCCAAGCGGTTGATCGCGGTCTTTCAGCCGCAGCGCTACGCGCGCACGAAGCTGCTCTTCGGGGAGTTCCCGAGCGCCTTCCGCACGGCGGACGAGGTGCTGTTGCTCGACATCTACGCGCCGCCGGGGGAGCAGCCGATCCCGGGCATCTCTTCCGCGAGGCTCGCGGAAGACGTGCGCGCGAGCGGGAAGTCGGTGACCCACCTCCCAGGGTTGCCGGAGGCACAGGCCTGGCTGATGCAGCACCTGCAGCCCGGCGACCTCGTGCTGGTCATGGGGGCCGGCGACATCTACCGGCTGGCGGTCGACGTCGGTGCGGCCGTCTCGGTGGGCGCAGGTGAACGGGCCGCGCGGGTGACGGGAGCGCTCTAGCGACTGAGAATGCGGCACCTCGCCAAGGGAGTACGTCTCCCATGGCGAGGTACTTTCACCTGTACGCGCCTCAGTCAGGCTGTTCGGGGCGGTCGATGACCCGCAGCCAGGTTCCGTCACTCTGGCGCTGGACGACCTGCACCCGACCGCCTTTGCCATCCTTCGAACGCGTCGACGTCAGCGCGAGGTCACCCCAGCGTATCGTTGGCAGCGCAGGTTCGAGCTCGAGCCGTGGCCAGTGCGGCAGGGCCTGCTCATACAACCTGCGGATGGCGTCGCGCCCGACGGTAGTCCCGCCGGGAGGATAGGCAAGCACCGCATCGGGTGCGTAAAGTGCCGCGAGGCCCTCCGCGTCCTTGGCGTTCGCCCGCTCGACGAAGAGTCGCGTAATGTCTTCCGGAGTGCGCGCCGGCTCGTAGACCTTCGGCATCGTCTTGCCCGCCTTTCATGTCCTTGTCTCGCTAGAACGTACACGAGCGGAAACAGGAAATCGAAGACGCCTCCCGTTGGAGGGGGAGGGCATCCTCGCTGGCTGCCGCAACCAGTTCCCCGCTCTCCAGCGGCAGGGGTGGTTGCGCGGCAGCCGCTCGACCTTACCGTTGCACTCGGTGACGGGATCGGGGCGGAGACCTCATCTGGCGGATCGCCTCGCCAAGCACCATGCGCAAGTCGGACGGCGGGGCTCGTCGGCACACGGCGCGCTGGCATGTCCAAAATCGCCCGCTCGAAGCAAGGGCCAGTGTGACGCAAATGTTGACTTTGCCAGTCGTTGTCGGTGTTCCTTCCTATCCGCTGCCAGGGATACGTTTTCAGCATCACTTTGGGACTCGCACCGCGCTGCGCGGAGTGATACCATCATCAAAAGCGCTTGCGGGCGGCAGTGGCATCTCCCAGGGGCGTTCCTGGGGACAGGCAAATCGGGTCCCGAACTCCACCCAAGTGGGGCTCGGTTGTTCGCCATATTTGCCCGTGCTATGCTTTCGTAAGCAGTACAAGGGGAGGATCTAGCCTGTGGCAGCCCAGAAGGCGTTCCGTGAAGGGCTGACGTTCGACGACGTGCTGCTGGTGCCCGCCCACTCGTCCGTTTTGCCGACCGATGTGGACACGAGTACCAGGTTTACGCGCCGCATAAATCTCAACATCCCGATTGTTTCCGCTGGCATGGATACTGTCACCGAATCGCGCATGGCCATCGCAATGGCGCGCGAGGGCGGCATCGGGGTCATTCACAAGAACCTTACGATGGAAGAGCAAGCCGTCGAGGTCGACAAGGTCAAGCGGTCTGAGCATGGAGTCATCTGGCACCCGATTTTCCTGACCCGGGACCACACCATTCGCGACGCGCTCGAGATGATGGCCAAATACCGCATCTCGGGCGTTCCTATTGTCGAAGACAAGCGACTCGTCGGCATCATCACGAACCGCGACCTGCGTTTCGAGGAGGACCTCGACCGTCCGCTGCAAGAGGCTATGACCAGCGAGGGACTCGTGACGGCTCCGGTCGGCACGACGCTGGCCGAGGCCAAGGCGGTCATGGCCAAGCATAAGATTGAGAAACTGCCGCTCGTGGACGAGCAGTACCACCTGCGTGGCCTCATCACCATCAAAGACATCGAGAAGGCGCAGAAGTTCCCGAACTCCGCCAAGGACGCCAAGGGACGACTCCTGTGCGCTGCCGCCATCGGGGTAGGGAAAGACAACAGGGACCGCGCGAAGGCGCTGGTCGACGCCGGCGTCGACTGCCTCGTGCTTGACACGGCGCATGGCCATTCGAAGAACGTGCTCGATACGGTGCAGATGATCAAGGGCCTCTTTCCGCAGGTGCAGCTGGTCGCCGGCAACGTTGCGACGGCAGCTGGCACGAAGGCTCTGATCAAGGCCGGTGCGGATGCGGTCAAGGCGGGCGTAGGGCCGGGTTCGATTTGCTGCCATGGCGAGACGGAGATCCTGATGGCGGACGGCACAGTGAAGCCGATTGCCCAGGTGCTGCCGGGCGATTTCGTCGTCACGCACCTCGGCAACGTCCGCGAGGTGCACGCGGTATACCGCCGACGCTACCGGGGCCCGCTTCTCCATGTCGACATCAACGGCTCGCCGCAGACGCTGCGCGTGACGCCGAACCACCCCTTCTACGCCATGCACTTCGACGCGCCACTCGCCCAGAGAAGGAAGTTTGGCGGTCGGTACTATTTCGACAAGCCGAAGCACAATCGCGGCGTCGACTGGGTTGAGGCAGGCGAACTGCGGCCGCAGGACGTGCTCGTCCTACCGCGGCGCGATGTGCGTCCGATCGAGACGAAATACGATCTCTCGTACTTCGTGCCGCAATATCGCCAGGAAGGCGAATGGCTCGTGGCGAGCACCGCTTCTTACAACCCGATGGCGCAGTCTTACGCAGAGATCGCGTCGAGCGTGGGTACATCCGCTGCCGTCGTTCGGAACATAATGTCAGGACGGCGTAAAATCGAAGATGAAGTTCAGTCGAGCGTCAGAAGTTACCTAGAGAGCACACAGGCAGGCGGAGATATCCACCACACCAGCAGGATGGTGCGCCTCGACCACCAGCTGATGCGCCTCCTGGGCTACTATGCGGCAGAAGGGCACTGGGCTGGGGCACCAAACAACCGCCAGTTGCGCTTTTCCTTCCACGAGGACGAGACGGACTACCAAGAGGACGTCATGCGGCTGATCGGCGAGGTGTTCGACTACCGCGGCAGCAGCATCTTCCATAACCAACGCGGCCGTGGCGTGACGGTTCTGGTCAGCAGCCACGCGCTCGCCAAGTTCTTCTCGTTCCTCATCCCCGGGCGCGCCTATGAAAAGTCCGTACGGCGCGAGGTCCTGGACCAAGCTCCCGAACTTGTGCGCGAATTCCTGGTCGGGGCGTTCCGGGGCGATGGCACCTTACGCGAGCGCGGCCGCGTCTCTTACAAGACGACGTCTTCCGGCCTCGCAAGCCAGGTGGCGGACATGCTGATGCGCCTCGGCTACACGCCGAGCGTACAGCGTACCAAGCCGGCAAGGGCGAACTGGCACATGACGTACACCGTACGCATCTCCGGCGCCCAGGTCGCGCGCTTCCTCGAGGAGTTCCCGGAGCTTCGCGACAAGGTCGCGGAGCTGCCGCGCGCCATGCGCCAGCAGGGCATGTGGCACGGTCCGGACGGCGTATATGCCACCATCCGCGACGTCCGGGTAACGGAGGAAGATCTCTTCGTCTACAACCTCGAGGTCGAAGAGGACGAGAGCTACGTCGCGAACCGCGTCGCGGTGCACAACTGCACGACGCGTGTCGTCGCCGGCATCGGCGTGCCGCAGATCACGGCCATCCTCGACTGCGTCGAGGCGGCCGCTGAGGAAGACGTGCCGATCATCGCGGACGGCGGCATCCGGGCGTCGGGCGACATTACGAAGGCGCTCGCGGCAGGAGCGCATAGCGTCATGCTGGGGTCGATGCTCGCGGGGACGGACGAGAGTCCCGGCGAGATGGAGATTTACATGGGACGCAGCTTCAAGGTATACCGTGGGATGGGCTCGCTCGGAGCGATGCGCTCGGGCTCGAGCGACCGCTACTTCCAAGAGGGCCAGCGAAAGCTGGTTCCGGAGGGCATCGAGGGCCGCGTCCCCTACCGCGGGCCGCTCTCAGAGACGATCTTCCAGGCGCTCGGCGGACTCCGCGCAGGGATGGGCTACCTCGGGGTGCCCAACATCGAGAAGCTGCGCTCCGAGACGGAGTTTGTCCGGATTACCAACGCCGGTTTGCGCGAATCCCACCCGCACGACGTCGACATCACCAAGGAGCCGCCGAACTACCAGCGATAAGGAGATGCGGCGTTGTCTCTGTACCAGATCGAGGGAGGCAACCGCCTGATCGGTACGGTACCGGTCAACGGCGCAAAGAACTCCGCACTGCCGATCATCTGCGCAGCGGCCCTCGCTTCGGAAGGCGAGTCGGTGCTGGAGAACATTCCGAGCTACACCGACATCCTCGACCTGATCGAGATCCTCAAGGAACTCGGAGCCGAGGCGGAATTCATCGCACCCAAGACCCTGCGCTTGGACGGCTCGAAGATTGCAAACCACATCGCGCCCTACGAGCGCGCGGCGCGACTGCGCGGCTCCACCTACATCGTAGGGCTTCTGCTGGCGCGCCTCGGGCGGGCCGAGGTGGCCGTCCCGGGTGGCGGTCGG
>JAKAPV010000143.1 GCA_021806845.1 Bacillota bacterium
CGTGGCGAGTCCCGCGAGCGCTTCGTCCAGGCGCTCGGTGACCAGTGACGTGCCGAGCGGGTGGTGCTCGATGCGCTCCACCGCCGGCAGGTGCAGATCGTCCGAGACGGGCACGGAGGCATCCAGTTCGATCAGCGCCCCGGGCCTGTGCCGATGGATCAGTTCCTGCGGCGAACCCTCGTCGAGAATGTGTCCGTGGTCCATGACCGCGAGGCGGTCGCAGAGCGCCTCCGCCTCGTCCATGTAGTGGGTGGTCAGGACGACGGTGCGCCCTTCATCCCTCAGCTTCCGGACGGAGTCCCACACGTTGCGCCGGGCCTGGGGGTCGAGGCCTGCCGTCGGCTCGTCGAGGAAGACCACTTCCGGGTCGTTCACCAGCGCGACCGCCACCGCGAGTCGCTGCCGCTGCCCGCCCGAGAGGTTCTGTACGTATGCGGACCGCTTTTCCTGGAGCTCAAACCGCTCGATCAGCTCGTCGCGCGGCAGCGTCCGCCGGTAGAAGCTCGCGAAGAGGTCGATCGTCTCGTCGACGCGCAGAAGCTCGAAGAAGGCAGACGTCTGCAGTTGCACCCCGAACCGTTCGCGCGCGATCTTGGGATGGCGCAAGAGGTCCTGAGTGCCGTAGAAGATCTCGCCCGCATCCGGCTTGCGCAGCCCCTCGACCATCTCAAGCGTCGTCGTCTTGCCAGCCCCGTTCGGTCCGAGCAGCCCAAAGATGCCGCCCGGCTCGATCCGCAAATCGATACCGTCTACGGCCTTCAGCTCGCCATACTGCTTGCGCACCCCTGCGATGCGCAGCACCTCGCTCTGCGGCAGCGCAATCCCTCCCGTTCCCTACAATACCTTACCTTCACTACACTGCCAGTTGGTAGGGTCCCTGCGCCACTGATCACAAGACGGACGCGCGGGATGACAAATGCCCCGTGCGTCTTCAGGCCATGGGGAGCTCCTCAGCCGCGCGCCTGCATCCGCCGGTTGTCCGCGCTCTTCAGCCAGTACCTCAGGCCCTTGCCAGCGCACGGCTCATCCGCATAGCGCGGCACGACATGCAGGTGGGCATGGGCAATCGTCTGGTTCGAAACCACTCCGACGTTCCAGCCGAGCGTGTAACCGTCCGGGTGCCAGCGCTCGTCGATATACTCCTTGGCCTGCACGAGCAGCTGCTGCGTATCGCGCCACTCCACCGGCGTGAGTTCGAACGCCGTGACGCGGTGGCTGCGCGGCACGATGATGCCGCTGCCGACGAGCACGTCCTGGTCGCGGTCCTGCTGCAGAAAGCGGCAGAGCGCCGTTTCGAACACGACGTGCTGACCTTCCTCCCTGCGCGGATCGCAGAGTGGGCAATCGACCGGCCGTTGCATCTGGCCCCACTCCCTTGCCGTACGGGTCTGCATCTGCACTGATTCCTTTCATGTTCCACCTTGGCCCCTTTGTTCCGCACGTCCCTGCTGAGCGCCTGCAGACGCACCACGCCTGTCGACCCATGCCCTCTACGCCGTGAGGCCCGAGGATGCGCTTCCTCCGCCAGTTCGGGGCCGTTCCTTGCAGACACGCGGGAGAGTGGGACTCGCCACCGCAGCCAGCGCTGTACAGTGTTTTTCCGTTCTCTCCTGCGGCACGCTGCGAACGCGAATCTGACGAACTCCCACCCCCTCAACATAACGACACTCCGCCGCTTCTCCCTTCATACGGTATAGCGGTCGGAAGTCTCTTCCTCTAATTGCCGCGCCATACTTCACGGCGGCAGTTCCGACCCCCAGACCCCTGCAGCGCCCGCGGCCGCGTCGGCCGCCTGGTCCTTGCAGGGATGCGCACGAACATGAGTGGACTGCGGGTCCACTGATAAGGACACTCGTCGACCTTCGCCAGTTGCACCAAAAAATGCAAACCAGCAAGGCTGCACCCGCCAGGTCTCGCGTCGTTCCCGGCGCGGACTTCCCCCCGTGCGCGCGCCAGGGCCGCGCTGCGGGCTGGCTTCGCCTCCCTACTTCCTAGGCCCGCACCCGGGCCGCACTGATGCATTTTGAAGCGAGCGGGATGTGAGATCATGCGCGTCATTCCGGCAGGAGGAAGCTCGTACATCGCTAGGACCGCCTTCCGCCTCCTGCAGACACTTGGCCCACTAATGGAGCGTGTGGCACTTGTCTCCATGGCGATGGCAAGCTGCCGCAGTCTGTCCTCCCCCTCCGGATCCCTGCTGCTCCTTACCACCGATCGGCGGGACGACCAACTGCGCCTCCTGGCGAAGCTGCAGCGCGGCTGCATCGGTGGCGGGACGATCGAGGCATGCCCCACGCGCGAGGACTGGTGGCGTCCTCTGCTGCGTGTCCCCGCTGTCGCGAGGTTTTCTAAGGGAACCTGCCCGCCGTGAAGGTCGCCGTGTTCGGCAGGTCCGGCGAACTGGGCCGCGTGCTGCAGCGGACGCTTTCCGCGCGCCACGAGGTCGTGCCGCAAGCCAGCCACTTCGACGTGCGGCACAGGGAAACCGTGTTCTCGGCAGTACGCGCCGCCAATGCGGATGTCGTGGTGAACGCGGCGGCAATGTCGAATGTCGACCGCTGCGAGCACGACGCCGAAGCCTTCAGCGTGAATGCCCTCGGCCCGCGCTGGCTCGCGCAGGCTTGTGAGGCGAGCGGCACGCTGCTCGTCCAAATGAGCACCGATCATGTCTTCTCCGGCGAGAAGGGCTCTCCATACCACGAGTGGGATGCCGTCGGCCCCATCCAGGACTACGGGCGCTCGAAGCTCGCTGGAGAGCGAGAGGTGCGCGCCCATGCCCCGCGCCACTTGATCGTCCGCACCAGCTGGCTCTACGGCGGCAGTTCCTCCGACTTCCCGCAGGTCGTTCTGGGCAGGGCCCGCCGCAACATGCCGCAGCGGGTTGTCGACGACCACGCCGGCAGTCCGACCTGCGTCGATGATCTTGCGGAGGCTCTGCTGCAGTTGCTGGAGGCAGGGGCAATGGGCACGGTGCACGTTGCGAACCCGGGTACGGCATCGCCTTACGCCTTCGCCCAAGAGATCGTGTCCAGCGCGGGTCTCAAAGCCCCGGTGCGGGTCCAGACCGGCGCACCGCTGATCGGATCCGCCCCGCGTCCCAAGAACAGTTCCCTGACGTCGCTCGTCCTGCCGTCCTACGGCGTTGTCATGCGACCTTGGCGAGAAGCTCTGCGCCACTACCTGCACAAGGTTGCGGCGGAGGGAATGTGACTTCGGATCTGCCACCCGGCCCCGCAGCGGTCCCCGGGCGAGACGCGCCTGCGTCGGCTGACCCGCGCAGGCGCCGGTCGCCCCAGGTCAGGAGCAACACCCTCTGAAGGCGGACCAGTCTACGCTTGACAGGCCCTGCCAAGGCGTTCCAAATGGAGGCAGGCGACCCCTTGCGGGCAGCCTGAAAGGGGGAGTTTCCATGACCAGAGGGCAGGTCGCGATGATCGCCTGCTGCGCGGTGCTGATGACCGCTCTCGCCGGATGCGGCAGCGCTCCGGCGGCAAAGGCCAGCTCGACCTCAACCTCCTCCAGCAGCAAAGGGCAGGCCGCTCCCTTGAAGACGGCCACGGTAACCGTCGGCGGCAAGAGCGAGACGGTCCTCACCACTCTATCGGGGATGACCGTCTACTACTTCACCAAGGACACGCCGACGAAGTCCGCGTGCACGGGATCCTGTGCCTCGATCTGGCCCCCCGTCCTCTCGTCGGCAACCAAGGTAACGTCGCCGTCAGGGCTGACGGGCAGCGTCACCGTGGTGAAGGACCAAAACGGTGACCAACTGGCCTACAACGGGCATCTCCTCTACATGTACAGCTCTGACTCGGGCCCGGGTCAGGCAAATGGTGAGGGGGTCCTGAACGAGTGGTGGGTGGCGACGCCGACCCTAGCCGCCGCCTCTGGGAGCTCCACTTCCTCGGGTTCAGGCTGGTAAGGGATCCAGACAACCGCAGACTGTCGGAGATGGCGTGAGATTGCCGCCGGACGGAATCGCTCGCCATATGGCAAGGCCGCCGCGCATTGCGGCGGCCTTGTCCTGCAATCCCCCGGCGCAGGTCGGCAACCAGCCATGAGGTAGAAATGGCCCTGTGACGTTGTGCCTAGAGGTCGAACCCCGACTCGAGCAGGGCCATCCCCTTGTCGATGCGCTCGAGGAAGGATCTAGACAAGGCTCCGCCGTCGCTCGCAAACCAAGCGGCCAGACCGATGCCGAGCACGGCGCCCGCCAGGGCCTGCAGCATGTCGTCATCCGTCGGTCGGCCAGAGCGTTCCGCGAGGAGCTCCGCCACGACGCGTATCGCCCGGGCGAACTCCTCCAGCATGGCTGCGCGCAGCTCGGGAACAGTGCGCATCAAGTGCTCTCGCTCGAGCTGAACGTCCAGGTCTGCCTTCGCCATCTCGCCGAACGCCTGCCGCATCGCCCGCCGCATCGCCTCGAGCGGGCCGAGCTCGCCAGGCACCGCACGAAACGCCTCCAGAAGTTGATCGTCCATCGCGTCGTACACCACGAGGTCCGCTTTCGTCGAGAAGTAATGGAAGACCGTCGAGGGCGACACCTCTGCCGCCTCGGCGATCTGCTCCACGGACGTCTCCTTGTAACCCTGCTCGCGAAACAGGCGAAGGGCATGGGACTGGATCAACTGGCGGGTCTTGGCTTTCTTGCGTTCGCGCAGGCCGAGTCGCTCGCCCTCTTGCGTCCGGGCCACTGCCGTCTTCCTCCTTCGCGAGACTCTTGCGACAAGCATACAGCGCAATCGAAGTTCCAGCACGAACCTGTTTCGGCAGGCCTCCGGCAGTCCGCTTGCGACCGTCACCTCGCCTGTTCGTCAATTCCCGCGGGAAGCGGCTTACGCCCAGGAAGGAACGTGAGCGCGAGGGCGATCGCGACTCCCGCGATGCCTGCTGTGACCAGCACCGAGTGGTCCATGCCGGCGACGAACGCCGTGCGGATCGAAACGAGCAGAGACTCTGATCCCATCTGCCGGGCCACGGCGATGCCGCCGAAGACGCTGGCCCTTACCGCCTGGGCCGCTGCCGGCGCGAGCCCCGCCACATGCACCTGCGCCTGGTAGGTGGAACTCAGAACACTGCCGAGTACGGAGGATCCAAGGGCGGGTCCGAGCTTGACCAGCGCCTGCAGCAGGGCGGAGGCAACGCCGCTGCTCTCCTGCGGCAGCTCGACCAATGCGGCCGATGCGGCTGTGGCGAAGCCGAGACCGGCGCCGATTCCCACGACGAACGTCCACAGGGCGACATAGGCGTCGCCGCTGGCGACCGTCATCGCACTCCCCAGTGCCGCTCCGATGACTACAATCAAAAAACCCCCGGCCACCGTCAGCCTGGCCCCGATGCTCGCGGCAACCCTGTCGGCCGGCACCGCACCCACAATCATGCCGAGGATGACGGGAAGGAGCCGAAGGCCTGACGCCTCCGGGCCCACGCCCTCGATCGCCTGCAGATATTGGGGCAGGCCAAACAGCACGCCGAACAGACCGAGCGTACCGAAGGCGGTGAGGATCACGCCCCAGGTGAAACTGCGAGACCGGAAAAGGCTCAGGTCCACGAGAGGCTGGCCGCCGGGAAGGCGCGCCACGCGGTTCTCCCAGAGCCAGAAGACGACCAGCGTCGCCGCTCCCGCGACCGCTGGTACAAGCGCGGCAGCGCTGCCCCACCCGTCACTCCCGGCCTCGATCACGCCGTACATCAGCGCCACGAGCCCGGCACTCGCAAGCACGAGTCCGAGAAGGTCGAAAGCGGGTGTTTTGGCAGCCTTGGACGCGGGGACGAGCACGACCACGGCGATCAGGGCAACGATCGCCACCGGCAGGTTCATGAGGAAGATCCAGCCCCACCACGCGTGCGAAAGGATCCAGCCCCCGACGATCGGGCCGAGCGGAAGGCCGAGAAAGTTGGCGGCGCCCCAGATGCCTACGGCGCGCGGCCTCTCCTGCTCTCCGAACAGCAGCGTGAGAACCGAGAGCGCCACCACGATCGCCGCTGCGCCCGCGAGGGCTACGGCTATCCGAGCAGCGATGAACACTGCGACATCCGGCGCATACGCGCAGCCGAACGAGCCGATCGCGAACAGCAGCAGCGCCGCGACCATCACCGTTTTCTGGCCGAAGCGGTCACCAAGAAGCCCCGCAGGCAGCATCCCGGCAACGAGCGCCAGCGTATACGCGGTGACGAACCACTGCAGTTGGGCTTCCGAGGCTTTGAAGACGCCCGCGAGGGTCGGCAGGGCAATGTTCAGTACCGTCACGTCCAGGGTGATCGCCAGCACGGCAAGGCTTATGGCGCCTAGAGCCCACCAGCGGCGTGCGTCGCGTACCTTCATGTTCAAGTCTCCCTTCGGCAGATCCGGCTCGGGGCCAATCATTGCTGTCGCACCATTAATACATTCACTCTGATTTTAAAGCAACAGTGTTTATATGAGGACGTCCGCCACCGGCGCCGAGACGCCCCCGTCGGTAAGCCGCGCAGGTCCCAAACATAGAAGGACCCCGCCCTTGCGGGGGGCGGGCGCTTGCAGCGGATATGGCGCCCGCGAGATTCCTGCTGCCCAGACGACCCCCCCGACAATCGGCGAGTCTTGCGCAAGGCAGGCGGACGACCGCGTCAAGGAGATCAGGGCGACTGACGCGGTGAAACTGTTGCCGCCACGTGCCCCATACGACATCCGGCTCACGCGAAATGGTCCATTCGGCCCACCCATATGCTAAGGCGGCGTCCAATCGTCTGCCGGATTATGACCGTTCGGGCCTTTGCGGCTGGGCCGCACGACCCTACCTCGCTGGGGCCGTTTGCCCCACCATCAGGACAAGCGGGCATGGACCTATGGCGACTTTTCCCTCTGCGCCCGCTGCCAAACCACAAGGGGTGAGCCGACTCTGTTGCAGCGCATCCTACGTAGGTCCCTTCACCTGTCCTTGGCGGCCGCGGCCACACTCGTACTGACAGGATGTGGGTCCCAGTACGTCCTCCTGCACCCGGCCGGACCCGTGGCGGAGAGCGAACTCCGCACCATGGCCATCGCCGGTATCGCGATGGCGGTGGTGATCGGGTTCGTCTTCGTGCTCCTGGCGATCGCCGTCCTGCGTTTTCGCGACCGCAAAGGCAACCGGGCGCCATACCGTCCGAACTGGGCGGAGAACCGCTGGCTCGAGATCACCTGGTTTGCCATTCCCCTACTGATCGTGGCGGCCATCAGCGTGCCGACCGTGTCCGGAGTCTACTCTCTTGCGACGGTGCCGAAGAGCCCGAAGCCGCTCGTCATCAACGTGACGTCCCTGACGTGGAAGTGGGTATTCGAGTATCCGTCTCAGCATGTCGCCACCGTCAACTACGTCGTCATCCCGGCCGGTCGGCCGGTGCTGTTCCGGCTGTTCGGCGACTCCGCGATGAACACGTTCTGGGTGCCGCAGCTTGGAGGCATGGAGTACACCATGCCCAACTGGGTGCTGCCGCTTTGGCTTGAGGCGAGCCATCCAGGCGTCTACTGGGGCCACAGCGGCAACTTCTCCGGCGTGGGCTTTGAGAAGATGTTCTTTTCCGTCCACGCCGTCACGCCGGCCGACTTCCAGAGGTTCAGCTGGAGCGGTTCGGCGAGAAGGACTGCGTCGACATACGTGCGCAGGAGTTCGCGGACCTCCGGTGCGACTTCGTCGTTGTTCCTTGTCATAGGTGCA
>JAKAPV010000144.1 GCA_021806845.1 Bacillota bacterium
AGGCAAAGCAGCGTTCCCATCTCTCCAAGGGCCCGCCCGTCGACGGCGAGGCCTGCGGCAAGCAGGGCAAGCGCCGCGTAGATGCGAGCCGCGCTAGCGTTCATCGTCGCGAACGGTCAAACGCAGCGGGTCGAGAAGCGTGTCGAGGACGTCGGTCGCCAGGTCGTCCAAACCCTGCCGCACACTCTGTACGGCATCCTCGATGCCCTGCTCGCGCTTGAATACGGCGATCTCGTCGGCAAGGGCCTGGAGAGTGCGCCCCAACCTGTCGAGTTCCTCGGTTGTGAGGTCACCGGTCTCCATCCTCCGCAGCGCCTGGAGCCGCAACGCTTCGTGGATAATCTCCACGAGTGCCATGACCAGTCCCAATAGCCCCTGACGGACGTTGCCCTCCTCGAGGACGATGCTACGCCCCATGGCGCACCTTCTTCCGTCGGTCTCGCATCAGGGAAGCAAGCTTCGCATGCTCTGCGTCCGGGCGCTCTCCCATCCGCACCACGGGCAGCCTACGTCCAGCAGTTCGCGCCGGGAGGCCTTCTTCCCGCATTGCGGGCAGATCTCGAACCCCGTCCTGGCCTCGTCGAGGAGCGCGGGGTCGATCTTGGTCCCTCCGGGAAACTCCAGTCCATACTTCGCCGCCGTCTCGAAGGAGGCAATCGCGGCGCGCAGGCGAATGCCCAAAAGCTCCGTCCCGACCAGCGACACCACGATGTCCGCATTGATGACAAGCCCCTTGTCGAGTACCCGATCCAGGATGTCGAGGAGCGTGGAGCTGGACCGAGCAGCCGGAACAGGCATGCGATGCTACCTCCCTTCGACTTTCGGGGCAGGACCTGTCACGAATCCGACAGCTCGGTCAGACGCTCGGTCAGCGCGGTCCATTCCGCCTGGTACTGCTCCTCCTCCACTTCGCCCATCTCGTACCGCATCTGCAGTTCGAGAAGGTGATGTCGCACGGTGGCGGGGTCATACAGCTCTTCGTTGACGATGTCCCTGATCTGCTCGAGGAGGAACATGAATCCCCCGGCCGGCAGGCTCAGCGGCCACACCACCAAGGATAGGGGCGATATGTCGATCTCAACGTCCTTCATCCCGTTCTACCCTCCATCGCCGTAGCGCAGATCCACGAAGTTGTATGGCGGCAACGGTGCGACATGCCGAAAGTCCAGACGATTGCCGAATCTTTGGTCCAGACCGGACAGTCTGTCGAAGAACAGCGGCTCATGCTCCCTCCGTACGAGGAAGGAGCCGTTCCAGAGCATGGTCGCACCGAACGAGCCGTTCTCCTTCCAGTCCTTGCACACCGGCTCCAGCGTCGCCGTGATCATCGGAACGAAGTGCTCTCGCCATTGCCTGAGCACCTGCTCGACCGCTTGCCCCACCTGGATCGCGCTGGTTTGCCGGGCTTCCGCGCTTGTGGCACGGTTCCCGATATCGGAGATGGATCCGGTCATCTGCTCCACCTCGCGACGCATCGCGTCTTTCTGCCAGAACACTTTGAGACCAACCTCGATGCAGCCGCGCAACCTGGAGATGTTCTCCTTGAACTCCTCCTCCGCAGTTCTAAGCAGGTCGCGAATCGCGTCCTCCCCCTCCGTCAGGGTGCCGAAGCTGAACGGCAGGACCGCGTCGCTCTCCGCCAAGAGTCGTTCGAGGACGCGCTCATGTGCCAGGAGATTCGCCTTCGTAGGAGTCACGCTCCCAGCTTCGGTGGCACTGAACGCAACGCCCAGGTCGCGGTCGGAGAGGACCAGGACGACCGCGTCATTCAGGCCGATGGCGCCCAGACTGCGAGGATGGCTGGGTTCGACCACGCCGTAGAGGTAGCAGCGCACTCTGGCTCACCCCCTCTCCATCCCCAACATCTCCCTTCGACGGGAACACGTCTGATAGGAAGCTGACGCGCGTGCGGTACTTGAGTCGCATCGCGCCCTGCTCGATGCTCCCCTCCTCGTACGCGGGCTCGGGTGCGCTGTCCTCTGCGCGCTCGACGAGGTCGAGGAGGTGGCGCGCAGTCCTTTCCAGACCAGGCCATTCGACCCGCGGGTTTACGTCGTCAATTTTCCGGAGTCTTGCCGGCATGGGCGTTCTCCCTCCCAGTCTGCGGGCGTCCGAACCCGGAGAGGACCTCCCCGAGCACTTCCGGCGGCATCGCTGACGACGATCCGAGCAGGTCATGACAGAATCCGATCACCGTGGGATTCGAGAAGTCCGGCTTCAATCGCGCGTGTGCGAGAACCTTCGCGAGGTTCACCGCCGAGCGCAAGCTGGCATGCGTCGACCCCTTGCTCCTTGCTCTCACCGCGCGCACCACGCGAACGACGCGTCGACAGTCGTCTTCCGCCAGCCCGCTGTGTGCTCGAACGATCACCGTCTCGGTGTCCTCGTCGAGCGGCTGCAGCATCATGGAGACCATGCGGTCGCGCAGTGCGTCGGGAGACTTGTGCACACCCACGTAGTCCACCGGATTGCTGGTGAAGATCACCCTGAACTCCGGATGCACCGCCATGATGTGTAGATCGTCCTTGACCCCCGAGGACACGAGAACCCGTTCCTCCAGCACCGACAGCAGCACGTTGTTGGCTTCGGGACGGGAGCGCGTGAACTCGTCGTAGACGAGGGTGTAGCCTTTTTCGCATGCTGTCGTCAGCCAGTTCTCGCTCCAGTTCTCCGTATAGTGGTCTTCCGTGCGCACGACCGAGCGGATGTAGTTGTCGACCACTCGGTGACGGCGCAGGTTGATGCCCCCGCGGACGAGTTCGGTACTCGACAGCTGGTCGTCTCCCTGGATGAATATGGCGGGCCGCTGCAGAAGATGCGCCATATGCAGCGCCAGGGTTGTCTTGCCTGTCCCGGCTGCACCGGTCAGGTTCACCGGCAATCCGCTTCGCAGATAAGTCAGGCCCCGGTCGACGAACGCCTTGAGTGGAGGCGTCAGAACAGTTGGCCGCTTCGCGATCGGGGGGAAGTATGGGGTCGCAGCGCTCACCGGTCGCCACTTCCCTTCCTGGGCGGTGCGTGGCGGCGACGCAGGTGCTCCCGATGCGTCGAAAGGCGGTCCTCCACGGGGCGCGCCGCAGGGGCGTCTTGCTTCACCTCAACCGCGGGCCGCGGTTGTTCGGGGGTCGGCTGCTGCACGCCAAGGCGCGCCAAATGCACAGATCGCTCATGATGACGCTGCTCGATCTGGCGAAGAAGTGCACTCACTTCCGCACGCCGCCGATCCCCGCGCGTCACGCTTGCGTCCAGAACTTCCTTCGCTCGCTGCTGGCGCCTTCCGGCCCGATCCAAGACGTCCTTGTGTCGGTCCCTCCGATCGTCCCGGGATGTCAGCACCCGGTGCACCATCGATGCGGTACGGTCGGTCAACGACATGGCGGCAACCCTCTTTCCCTGAACCTAGGGCAAACACCACCCAATGCCGATGGAGACCGGGCCAAGTGCTGAGCCCGGGCATCCATCGGCGACGGGGTGCCGGCTCTACGACGACGACGAGGTCACTGGCTCTCTGATCAGCAGGCCGACTGCCTCGGCGTAGATGAGCCAGGTCTCGACCGATGCGATCACGACGCGGGCTTCGATCGCCAGTAGTTCAATGCCAACCAGAGATACCTTGGCCCACAAGTCGACCACAATGCCCTTGTCGAGCACGCGGTCCAATACCTCGACGAGGCTGGCCCCACCCGTGCTGGTCCGAATCGCCATCTTCTTTGCATCCCTTCCAAGCCAGTGTCGACCCACGGTCCCTCCCGCGGATCAGGCTCAGTAGCATGGTACGGATCAGTATCGGGAAACGTTCTTTATTTGCGCAAATCTTGCGGCGGGCAGACGATCGCTCTTGCGCCTACCTGACACGCTCTGTATGTCGCGCCGCCAGGCCCGAGGCAGACGGTGCGTAGGCCAGCGAAGGGCACATAATCCGCCGGTCGGTTGGCCACGAGTCAGCGTCCGGCGCGTCACCAGGCGGCCGCCTCGATGCGGCGGACCGGTAGTGGCTCCGAAATGGCCGCGGCGCCCAGGGCGGCGCTTATGCCGGCGTGTTCACCGTATGCCGAACGGCGTCGCGTTGTCCGGTGGAATTGCCAATGCTGCATCGCCGCATCGCGCCGCGGATCGATGGCCGGCTGTCCCACCCGCCTGTCTCAGCGCCGCGAACCACGAACAGCCCAAGTCGGCGGACCGGGACGAGTTCCGGATCCGATCGTCGAGTCCGCGGCGTTCCGGCTGCAGGTCCAGCCCCACCTTTTAGGGCTGGAGTCGCGTCCAGATCTCCGCTGAACAGCCGATGCAGGTCGCGACGTCCGCTGAGCCTACCTCGGCAAGGCGGACAATCCAGGACTTCGCATGCCGATGACTTTCAGCGAGGTCGCCTCAGAACCCGAACACGGGGTCAGGTAGCTGACCTGCTTGCGCCTCGCCCCACCAGCCTTGCGGGTGCCGAACCAGGGTCAAGGGGCAGGGAGGTGCTCTCCGCAACTCCACGGTACTGCGAGGTCTGCTGGCGGCGGGGCGCAGGCAGAAGTGTAACGTTCACATAATGTCGACCGTAACCTGCTGGCAGGAGGGATGGAAGCATGGCACACAGCTTGCGCGAAGAATTGCGGCACAGCCTGCAGCGGAGGATTACGGTCATGTGGCGCTGCAACGGAACCGCCGCGTGCACGACCGGAATCCTCATTGAGGTAGGGTACGATTTCATCGAGATGGTGGGTATCGTGCCTACGTTCGCCGACGACGAAAATTCACTCCCGGTGAACTGGACAGACCCGCAGGGACTTCTGCTGGAGACGATCATTCCCATCAAGAACATTTGCGCCTTCGTCGAGGACGTTCCGCCGGGAAGGAAGGTCGCACTCCCCGTATGCTCCAGAAGGGTTGACCCATAGCGCGCAGTTGCCGCCGCCGCCCGGCATGAGGCCGATCGTCCTCCTTGCCGGGTGGCGGCACAATGACGCAGCGCGATCCGCACCAGATGCCAGCGTACCGCAGGGGTGTCGCGAACAGTTGAGCCCTGTAGATTGGACGGTACATCGGATGCGATTTCCCGCACTGTCCGAAACAGCGATCGAACGCTGCATCCCAGGCATCACGCGAGTGTCCCCACCATTGCAGGGCGGTCAGAAGATGGTCTTCCCCTGCCTCGTGAACGGCAACCGGTACGCCCTGATGGTCATGTTTTTGAACGGAGATCGCGCGCATGGTCCGCGGAGCGCGCAAAGCGGCGCGCTCATCTCTGCGGCCGAGGCAAGGGCGCAGCGAGAGGTCAGCATCATGCGCCGGTGTCGCAATCCGCATCTTGCCGCACCGGGAACCATCGACGTGACCGTCACCGATATCGACGGGCAACCTGTCGTCTACTTCACCGAAGAATGGGTGGAAGGGGACGATCTGAGAAAGATCCTCCGTGGGAAGGGCCCGTTGCCGTTCGCGGACGTCGTGCGTCTCGGAATCGACGTGGCGCGGGCGATCGACGCCTTGTGGTCAGAGCGCATCGTCCATCGGGACGTCAAGCCCGGCAACATCGTGCGACGTTCGGAAACCGGCGATTTTGTACTCCTGGACATGGGCTCCGCCATCGACCTCAATGCTCCTGTGCTCCCCATCCGCAGTGGCCGCATGCCCGGCACGCGCATGTATTTCTCGCCGGAGCGCGTAAGCAGCTCGGGAGCGTTTGCGCTCGACCACCGCTCGGACCTCTTCTCCCTAGGCATCGTGCTCTATGAAGCGACGACGGGAGTGCACCCGTTTGCGTTCCCGGCCGCAGACGACGTTGAGCTCCTGGCACGCATCAAACATCGCACCCCGCTTCGACCCTCGTCGTTCCAGCCGCGTGTCCCGTTTCGTCTGAGTGCCATCATCATGCGCCTGCTCGCAAAGTCACCGGCGCGCCGCTACAGTACCTGCGGCCAACTCGTCAAGGCCTTGGAGTCGTGCTGAAGGGCGCGCCTGTGCGGGCCTGTACGGGAACGTCTCCTCCGGCGGCCGAGAAGCGGCAGATAGCCCGCCGTTGGGAAGCGGAGTGATGGGAACTGCTTCCCCGACGGTCCCCTGCTCCTCTTCAAGGACAAGCGGGGCAGTTGCCCCCATATGAGTTCGCGCTCCGCTGGCGCAGTACACCCGAAGGACAGCATCGCGCACGCCACTCCACCCTTCCGGTGCGCAAAGGGCGCCTCCACGAGTAGACCGGCGGCCGTTTGCCGAGGAAGCCCAAACACTTCCGAGAAGGTGACATAACATATAGTACCCTGCACAGGCAGGAATACAGCTGGGAGGGTTCTGACATGGTAAATCCGGTACCGACACTGGACTACGACTGCACAACCGTAGGATACGACCGCCATATCTCGATCGCTCTTCCGGTGTTCGGCCCGTCCGGTCAGTGGATCCCCACCCGCGTCTTCGGACTGGAGATCACCGATAAGGGCACTTTCGATCCGGGTGGCCCGTTAGGTCATCCAGTGTTCGACGTCTTCACGTGCGAGGTGCAGCCGTGCTACTACGTTGGCTTCGCCTATTTCACCCTCACCGGCGACCCCTCAAGCCCCGCACTCGCCCACATCCGCGTCATGGCACCGGGCTACGGCGGCGGCCCGCTCGATGATCCGCAGACACAGACCGGCGAAGGCACGGGCGCGGAGTAGGTCCCGCAAGGAGCCACTGCGCCGTCCTCTCAGAGAGCCGCAGTCCGATCGCGTCGCAACGTTGCCGTCAGCGGCCCGCCCTGCGCTGCGCCCTGCCTGGACGCGGCTTGTTCGCCTGACAGGCGACACGCCAAAGCGCATGAGCAATCTGCGGCGCTGACAGCGCGCGGGCCTCCAACCCCTCCTCTCGCCGCCCAGGTATCACGCAACCGTACGGTGGTCCGCTCGCCTTCCTGCGGCCTCCGGCGACACGACGCAAGACGGCGCCCCCCAATGGCCGAGCTCGGCCGAAACCCCTCGCGGAGCCAGGCAACGCGGATGCAGGGAGCCGCAGACGCGCCTCCCTGCATCACCGCTCCCTCAGATGAACAACGTGGTATGACCTTCCTTCGCGGTCTCGATAAACTCGCCGACGCCGGCCACGCGGTCGACGATGTCTTCGAGGTCCTCGAGCTTCAATCCGAAGAGGTCCATGGTCATGCCGCAGGCGACGATCTCCACGTCGCCGAGCTCCTTCGCGGTGCGCAACTGGTCGACGAGTCCCGGGATCTTCTTCTCCTGCAGCGTCTTGCCAAGGTCCCCGACCATTGGAGCGAACGAGGGGCTCACCGGCATCTGGAAGAAGGCGCCCTTGCGCAGCGCCATGAGGCCCCAGAAGGTCAGGAAGATCCGCACTTCCTGACCCATCGCGATCGCTCCGGATGCCAGGATGCCTACGGGCAGCAGCTTATCCATCTCGCCAGAGAACACGATCATCGAGATCCGTTCCTTGTCCATCTCGGTCCCTCCGTCCCTACTTCGGGCTTTCTACCCACATGCTGCGCACGAAGCCCAGCATGAAGCGTAGCGCGATCGCCATCGCCGGATCCTGGCGCAGCAGCTTGAGCATCGCGCCAACCGTGATCGGGCCAGGGTGTGAGCGGACCTCGTCCGCGCCCGCCGATACCGCAGAGGTGATGCGCCTTGCAAGTCCCCGCATGCCTTCGCCCGGCCCGAGCTCCGAGACC
>JAKAPV010000145.1 GCA_021806845.1 Bacillota bacterium
GCGGGAACTGCTGCAATGGCTGCGCGCCTGAGCGGCGGGCAGCGCGCCGGAGCCCTGCCGCCGGCGGTCCTGGGGGTCTGGGACCGGCTGCAGGCGGCAGGCGATACCTACCTCGTCGGCGGAGCGGTGCGGGACCTCGTGCTCGGCCGCACGCCGCACGACTACGACCTTGCGACGGCGCTCTCGCCGGACGCGGCACAGGCCCTCCTGGGCTGGAAGGAGGGCCCCGGCGGGCGGTTCGGCAGCCTGCACGCGCCGGGACTGCCGCTTGAGGTCGTTTCGCTGCGCGAGGAGTCTGGCTACCAAGACCGCCGCCGCCCGGATACGGTGCGCTTCGGCGCCACCCTGGAGGTCGACCTCGCCCGCCGCGACTTCACCGTGAATGCGATGGCCATGCGCCGCGACGGGCACGTCATCGATCCGTACGGAGGGCGCCGCGATCTGATGCGGCGCCGGCTCGCCGCGGTCGGCGATCCGGAGGTGCGCTTGCGCGAGGACCTCCTGCGCGTCCTGCGCGCCTATCGCTTCTCGGCGCAGCTCGGGTTCCGGATCTCCACCGCGCTGCGCGCGACCGCCCGCAGGCTCGCGGGCGAGCTCTCGCAGGTGGCGTCCGAGCGCGTCGGAGAAGAACTCTGGCGGCTCCTCGACGGCCCGGCGGCGCTCTCGGCCCTGCGGCGCGCCGAACGCGACGGCGTGCTCGCCGCGGCGGCGCCCTGGCTGCACCCGACGCATCCCGTGCAGGATCGGCTCGCACGCATACTCGCCTGGACGCACGGCGCCCAGACCGAGGCGGTGCTGGCAGCGGCGGAGCGATTTGGCTGGCCGCGGGCGGCGCGCCTCGCTCTGGGGCGCGCGTATGCGCTGCGCTATGCCGTGCTCTCGACCCCGGAGCGCGCGCGCTGGCGCGAGGAACTCGCCGCCGTGGGCGGCGACACGGCGATGCTGCTCGTGCGCGCTGGCGGGGGAGCGCGCCTGCAGGCATTCGCGCGGATGTACGGGCGCGAGGGCGTCGTCGACCGCACGCGCCTGCCGCTGCGCGGCCAGGAACTCGCCCGGGCACATGCAACCGAGGACCGGGAAATCGGCCGGCTGGAGCGAGAGGAGCTGCGGCGCCTCTGGCGCGACCCGCGCAGCGTCCTCTAGCCATTGGGCAGATCGCCGGATGCGCAAAGACCTTTGCAAGCATGCTCGTAGCGTATCAGCGTCCGGCTCCTGTCAGCCGGTCCGCCCTGTGCTCGACGGCACTGGAGAGGGGAGATCGGCATGGCTGGCCTGGCGCTCCTCGGGGGACCCGCGGTGCCATGCTGGAGCTAGGCGATCGAGCCCTCCTCCGCGCCGGGCGGAGCCGGTGCGCGCTGCTCGCCCTTCGGGGCGAGACGCACGAATCTGCGCCGCCAAAGCGGCCACTCCCGCAGGATCTCGACTGCGCGGGTGCTGCCGGTCTTGCGGCGGAATTCCTCGATCAGGGCGTAGAGCCGGTCCTCGTCGCCCGGCAGGAGGTCGGTGGGAGCGACGAGGTCCGGGTTGCGCCTGCGCGCGAACTGGCCGTCGACGTCGAGGACGAACGCCTCGCCGCCGGTCATGCCTGCGGCGAAGTTGCGGCCGGTAGTGCCGAGCACGACGACGGTGCCCATCGTCATGTACTCGCACCCGTGGTCGCCCACGCCCTCGACGACGGCAACCGCGCCGGAGTTCCGGACGGCGAAGCGCTCGCCGGCCCGGCCGGCTGCGTAGAGGCGCCCGCCGGTGGCGCCGTAGAGCACGGTGTTGCCGAGCAGCACGTGCTCGTGGGACGGCCCGCGCAGACGCGGCGGGCGGCGGATCACGATCTCGCCGCCGGCCATGCCCTTGCCGACATAGTCGTTGGCGAGCCCGACCAGCGTGAAGGAAACGCCTGGGGTCATGAAGGCGCCGAACGACTGGCCGGCGACGCCTTCGAAGGTAACGCTGACGGATGCGTCCGGCAGGCTGCCGTCGGACAGGGCCGCGATGCGGCGGAAGAGGGCCGCACCGACGGTGCGGTCGGTGTTCGCGATCCTGCACCAGAGGTGGAGTGGGAGCCCCCCTTGCAAGACCTCCCCGGCGGCGGCGACGATCTGATCGTCGAGCCGCTCCTTTGGGGGCGGCAGGTTGCGCGGGCCGGCATGGCGGCGCGGCTGCGCCGCCGAGGCCGGGGGCACGTGGAGCAGCCGCCCGAGCGCCAGAGGGTGCGGGGCGCCGTCCTCCCGCGGCACGAGGAGCTCCGTCTGCCCGATGATCTCGTCCAGGCTGGAGAAGCCGAGGGAGGCGAGCAGCTCGCGCACCTCCTGCGCGACGAGGATGAAGTAGCGCATCACCTTCTGCGGAGTCCCCGTGAACTTGGCACGCAGCTCGGGCTTCTGCGTCGCGACGCCAACAGGACAGTTGTCCGTGTGGCAGATGCGCATCATGGTGCAGCCCTCAGCCACCATGGCCGCTGTGCCGAAGCTGAACTCGTCCGCGCCCAGCAGGGCGGCCACGAGCACATCGCGCCCTGTGCGCAGGCCGCCGTCCACGCGGAGCGCGACGCGCTGGCGCAGGCCGCTTGCGAGCAGCGTCTGCTGGGTCTCCGCGAGCCCGATCTCCCAGGGAGCGCCCGCGTTCTTGACCGAGTCGAGCGGCGAGTTGCCCGTGCCGCCAGCGTGGCCGCTGATCAGGATGACATCCGCATGGCACTTCGCGACACCGGCGGCGATGATGCCTACCCCGCTCTGAGCGACGAGCTTGACGGAGATGCGGGCCTCCGGGCTCAGCTGCCGGAGGTCGTAGATGAGTTGGGCGAGGTCCTCGATCGAGTAGATGTCGTGGTGGGGCGGCGGCGAGATCAGCGTGATGCCGGGAGCCGTGTGGCGCAGCCGCGCGACGTAGTCCGTCACCTTGTTGCCCGCGATCTGCCCGCCTTCGCCGGGCTTCGAGCCTTGGGCCATCTTGATCTGGAGCTCCTCCGCGTGGACGAGGTAGGACGGGGTCACGCCGAAGCGGGCGGAAGCGACCTGCTTGATGGCGCTGCTGCGCTCGCCGCGCAGGCGCCCCGGGTCCTCGCCGCCTTCTCCAGAGCCCGAGAGCGCTCCGAGGCGGTTCATCGCGACGGCGAGCGTCTCATGGGCCTCCGGCGACAGCGATCCGAGAGACATGGAACCGGTGGAGAAGCGGCGCACGATCGCCTGGACCGGCTCCACCTGCGAGAGGGGGATCGGGGGGCGGGAGGAGCGCAGCGCGAGCAGGTGGCGCAGTTGGCTGGGGGTCTCTGCGGCGAGCAGTTCGCGCAGATGCTGGTAGCGCCGGTAACCCTCCGTCTGCCGGATCGCGTCCCCCTCGGCCAGGGGATCTTCGGGCGCGTCCTCGAGCGATGCCTGGATCGCGGCCACGACCTCAGGGCGGAACTCGTGCTTCTCGCCGTCCTTGCGGAACTGGTAGAAGCCGCTCAGGGCCGGCTTCGCCGCTGGATCTCCGAAGGCGCGGCGGTGTGCGGACAGCATGCGAGCGGCGATCTCCTGCAGGCCGATGCCCCCGACCGCCGACGGCGTACCCGTAAAGCAGGCGTCGATGACGTCCTGGCCGATGCCGACCGCTTCAAAGATCTGCGCGCCGATGTAGCCGTCGGCCGTCGATATGCCCATGCGCGACATCACCTTGCGCAGGCCGTCCTCCAGCGCGCGGCGGAAATTGCGCTCGGCCTGCGCGGCGGTGAGGCCGCCCTGGACGCGCCCGCGGTCCGCCATGTCGCGGATCATCCCAAGCGCGAGATAAGGGTTCACGGCGTTTGCGCCGTAGCCGAGGAGCGCTGCGATATGGTGCACCTCGCGCGGCTCGCCGCTCTCCACGATCAGGCTCGTGCGCATGCGCCGCCCGGTGCGCAGGAGATGGCGGTGGACGGCGGCGAGGGAGAGCAGGGAGGGGATCGGGACATGCTCCGTATCGACGCCGCGGTCGCTCAGGATCAAAAGACCCGCTCCCGCGTCGACGGCTCGGGCCGCCTCGGCGCGCAAGCGCTCAAGCGCGGGCTCGAGTCCCTCGGCCCCCTGCGCGCGCAGGAAGTGCGTGCGCAGCACGGCATGGCGCAGCGCCGGATGCACCTCGGCGCAGCCGCGCAGCGCCTTCAGATCCGCATCGCCGAGGATCGGGCTTTGCAGTTCGACGAGCCGTGCGTGCTCGGGGAGTTCCTGCAGTACGTCCCCGCGCGGGCCGAGACGCGACTGCAGCGAGAAGACGAGTGACTCGCGCAGGTGATCGATCGGGGGGTTCGTGACCTCCGCGAAGCGCTGCTTGAAGTAGTGGAACAGGGGGCGCTCAAATTCCGAGAGCACGGCATGGGGCGTGTCGTCGCCCATCGCGCCGTTCGGGGGCTTGCCGTGCGTCAGCATCGGGCGCAGGACCTGCGCGATCTCCTCGGACGTGTAGCCGAACGCCGCCTGCAGGATGTCGAGGTCGGCTGGCGACAGCTGGGGCAGCCCATCGCTGGGGATCTCGAAACGCGACGGGGACAGGGAATGCTCGGCAACCCACTGGCCGTAGGGTGCCCTGCCGCAGACCTCGGCCCTGTTCTCCTCGGGCTCCAAGACCTTCCCGCGCAGGACGTCGACGGAGAGCATCTCGCCGGGGCCGAGCTTGCCGTAGCGCTGCACATCGCCGGGCGAAAGGCCGAAGATGCCTGCCTCCGAGCCCGCGACGACGAGCCCGCCCTTTGTCACCGCATAGCGCATCGGCCGCAGCCCGTTGCGGTCCAGCGTTGCCCCGACGATCGCGCCATCGCTGAAGACGAGTGCTGCCGGTCCGTCCCATGGCTCCATCAGGCAGGCGTGGTAGCGGTAGAAGGCCCGGCGCTCGGGGGCGAGGTCGGAGACGGCGTCCCAGGCCTCCGGCACGAGCATCATCAGGACGTGCCGCAGGTCGCGGTCCGAGAAGAGATCGAGATGTTCCGCCGCGTTGTCGAGCATGCCGGAGTCGGAGGTGGCGGGGTCGATCACACCGGGCAGGCGCGCCTCCATCGCTTGGACGTTGCCCTGCAGCGTGTTGATCTCCCCGTTGTGCGCGAGGCGCCGAAACGGCTGGACGCGGCTCCAGTTCGGCGCCGTGTTGGTGCTGAAGCGCTGGTGGAAGACGCAGATCTGCGTCTCGTAGAGAGGGTCCGCAAAGTCGAGGAAGAAGTGCTGGAGCTGCTCTGCCGAGAGCAGGCCCTTGTAGACGAGGGTCTTTGCGGAGAGCGAGGCGATGTAGAGGTCATCGCGCCAGGGCCCGTAGGCGCGGAAGGCGCGCTCCATGCCTCGGCGTGCGCGGTAGAGGCGGCGCTCGAAGGCGGGCTCGTCATCGCCGGCCGGCCGCAGCGCGATCAGCTGCCGCAAGGCGGGAGCGCTCCGGCGTGCGCTTTCCCCCAGGAGATCGAGACGCACGGGGACTTCGCGCCACGTGAATTCCGCGATGCCCTCCGCGCGCAGCGCCGCCGCAGCGTCGCTGCAGGCAGCCAGGCGCTCTTCCGGAGCCTGCGGCAGAAAACAGAGCCCAACGGCGATCCGCGAGGGGTCTGGGCAGGCCAAGCCGAGACGCTCGAGCTGCGCCGCCATCAGGCGTCTCGGCACCTGGGTCATCACGCCGGCGCCGTCGCCGGTCGCGCCGTCGGCTCCCACCGCGCCGCGGTGCGCGACGCGCTCCAGGGCCTGCAGGCCCAACCGAAGGACGGCGTGGGACGGGGCGTGGAGGGTGGCTGCGAAGCCTACCCCGCAGGCGTCACGCTCGTCGTGCGGGTCATGCAGCCCTCTGCGGCTGCCGCTTGGGTACAACAAATGCCACCCCTCCTTCGTCGGGCTGCAGTGGACGTCTCGGAGGAGTGGCGTGCGCTCTTTGTAGTTGCGCCTGCGCAGCTGCTGGCTGTCTGGCCGCCGCTGCGCGCGACTCGTTCACGAGATAGCGCTCCACCGCTCCCCGCATGCCGATGCGCAGGGACCAGTGACAGACTTGCACCTGTTCGATGCAGGTCCAACGCGGAAGGACTGGCGTCCTTCACGTTTCGGCGAGCGTCCCTTTCACGGCTCTTCCTCGGTGCCAGCCTCCGAGCCGCTACTCTTGGCGTTCGCTCCTCTATCTCCACGTGGGCCGGGGCTGCCGGCCGACGGGTGTTAAGATCGTAATGTAAGGTCTGGTACGGCAGACGTCAATGGGCGAAAGCCGGAAATGGCAGCCAGACGGCGGGAAAAGTCTTGCAGTAGAACAAAAGTTCTATCATCCTGGAAGCAGAAGACCTGTCAGGGGGAATGGCGGATGCGGGTTCGCGCGGTCGATTTCGTCGGTGTGCCGGTTCCGGATATGGCGAGAGCGCAGGAGTTCTACAGGGACGTGCTCGGCCTTGCGCCGCTCAGCGAACACAGCGGCTGGTCCGAGTACGACGCAGGGAACATGACCGTCTCGCTCTTCACGGAGCAGGGCATGCGGAACCCAAGCCCGTCCATGCGCAACGCGCTGCTCGCGCTCGCGGTGGAGGACATGGCCACGGCGCTCGCCGAGGTGACGGGGAAGGGCGCGGCGATCGTGCAGGAGACGGCCGAGTATACGCCTTGCTACATGGCGATCATCGCCGATCCCTTCGGCAACTCGATCATCCTGCACCAGCGCAAGGACGGGACAGCGGGCTAAGGTAGCATCTGGCGGGGGCCGCGCGATGGCGCGGCCCCGCTCTCTTCCTACGAGACCCGCCGGGCCCGCGCGATGCTGCGGGCAGGGCGCGCGGTGCGGCCACCGGGGCTGGAATCGGAGTTCTTCTCGGTCGTCTCCGGAGCGGGCCTCGGCAGCCAGGCCGGGTGGGTCCGGCGGGGCGGATAGAGGCCCAGCGCTGCATAGGTCGAGCGGCCGATGATACCGTCTGGACGGATGCCGTGCTTCGACTGGAAGAAGGCGACTGCTTCCGTGAGCTGTGGGGTGAAGACGCCGGAGATCGGGCCTTCGTAGTAGCCGAAGCGCTCGAGCGCAAGCTGGACGTCCGTCACCTCGGATCCGCGGTCCCCTTCGAAGACGGTGCGCCGGGGCGGCGTACCGATGACCGAGACGGGCGTCCCGACCTGCACCCAGCGGTAGACCTTCTCGACGTCGCGGTTGAACATGCGCACGCAGCCGTGCGATGCGAAGCTGCCGATCGAGCCCGGGTTGCTCGTTCCGTGGACGCCATAGATGCCGTAGGGAATCGTGAGGCGCATCCAGCGAGTGCCGAAGGCGCCGCCCCAGGCCGCCTTCTCCTGGATCGCCCACTCGCCGAGCGGCGTCGGGGTGGATGGCTTGCCGACCGCACAGGGAAAGACCTTGTACGGCGTCGTGCCAGAGTAGACCGTCAGGGTGCGGCGGTCCGCATCAATGACAACGCGCACCGGCTCGTGCGGCGGCGCAGGGGCCGGTGCGGTGACTGCGGGTACCAAAAGCAGCGTGGGCAGCACGCGGCGGCACCTCCCGAAAAAAGCATCACAAGGTAAGGTGCAGTTTTCGGGCGCGCGCCGATACGGGCAAGATCTGGGGTTCGTGCGGCTGCCCGGTCTGGGCACACTTGCGCCCGGGAGGGATCGAGTTGCTGCCTGCGCTGTTGGC
>JAKAPV010000146.1 GCA_021806845.1 Bacillota bacterium
GCAACCCCGATCGGGTCGCGCAATGCCATCGCGAACTTGTTCGGAAGCTCGGACGGCGTCGTGTAGCCGAAGGCGCGGCGTCCCTCGCCCGCCATGTAGAAGGCCATGTCGATGCCTTCCTGCACGTCGCCGCGCGCCTCGAGCAGCACCTTGCCCATCTCGCGCGTCATCTTGCGCGCCAGATCCTCCTTGCGCTCCTGCAGGAGCGTGCCGACGCGGAAGAGGATCTCCGCGCGCTTCGGGGCGGGCACCTTGCGCCACTGCTGGTAGGTGCGGTGGGCCACATCGATGGCGTGCAGGACGTCCTGGCGCGACGACACCGGCACGCTGGCGATCACCTCGCCGGTCGCGGGGTTGCGGTCCTCCGTCCGCCGGTTGCCTTCGGCGTCGACCCACTTGCCGCCGATGTAGTTCTGAAGTTCGACCATGTTTGCCGGATGTCTCGCCCGCGTGGCGCGGGCGTTTCCGGACTCCCACCTTTCGCTCTAGAGTCTTCGAAGGGGCTCGATCACTCGTCTCCGCGTTCGTCGGACCAGGGTTCGGTGGCGTAGACGGTCAAGAGGTATCCGCCGTCCTGGCGCGCGATGCCGAAAATGAGCCCGCGCCGCTTCAGCGCCCGGTTGAGGAACGTGACGAGCGTCTGCGGCTCGACGGGGTCGCTGAGGTGCGTCGAGGCGATTTCCGGCAGGCTCTGGGGACTCATGCGCGCAGGGCGCCGGCTCCGATCAAGCGCTCACCCTCCCACAAGAGCATAGGGTCACCCTGGTCGCGGGTCAACGGACAAGCATGTGCGGAAGTCGCTGCCATCGCGGTATGGCATCGCAATAGCGATGCGCGGATGTCGTCCCGAAAGTCGAAGAAAGGAAGCCATGTAGAGAATATACTCCGATGCACGCCGGGAAGGTTTTCCCCAAGGCGTCCAGGCGTTACCCACGAAGGCGTGGCTAGGAGCCCATAAACGAGGCAGGTGCCTGTGCTTCGGAGAACGGCACCTTGACTTATTGTGTCTGGCGACCTGTTTACATTCCTTTACCCATTCTATGACGAACACAGCGTCTAGAATGGATTACAATCGGGAGTACACATCTAGCGATTGCGCGATTACTTCACGAGAGATCCCCGTATGCACATGGATTCGATCGCACCAATCGTCGGTTGAATTGGCTGGGGGTTCGTTAAGTAAGCAACTGTTGGTACTGAGAAAACTCGACCAGTTGTAGAATTCCCAATGTGCTATCTCACCTTCAAAAGGTATGCGCATCTCGCACAGGGGCTTCCTCAACAATTGTTGCGAGTGTTGCCCAGCTCGTATTAGTTCTTCGTGATCAATAGCAACAAGTGAATACGACTGTCTACTACGTTTTCCTGATGGGCGATGATAAGTCACAACGCAGTCCGAGCTCGTGGTATCGATTTGAACTTTCGCCGCTGGGAAAAACCCAGAGACAGGCTCAACGAATTCTCCTTTTAGGTAGTCGATTGGAATCGGGGATATCCACTGATCACCTAGGTCACACAAGTATCTCTGTTCCCCTTCGTACGCTATTACAGCAACGTGTGTTTTAGGCGTAAAGAAATCGTGTCCAATTGCGTGGGCTCGAATGCCAGCAAGTTGAAATGCGTGCAAAAGCCAGACAGTCAAGTCAAAACAGTTGCCACTCGTTCCGTACTCATTCCGATGTTCAACCATTTCTGAAACGGTGCGTTGTCTTGGTCCGTTTGGCTGCTGATAGAGCCAAGCCTTCGTAAGCGTTTCCATTGGAAAGTTGTTAAATTGGTTCCACACATCCAAAAGTGTGTCAGGTGCTTTCAAAGCGAGAACCCCCGTGTATATTTTCTTTCATAAGATAGAACATTTTGTAGTCGAAAGCCAGATTTGCCTGGAATAGAGGGTCCCGAGCACGTGCGCTGGCCGCAGAGTGCGCCGTGCCGGTTATTGGCTCGTTTGGCTCAAAAAGTTTCTGGCAGAGTCCGCACGGGCCGCTCCGAGGGCGGCGATCACGGTGCCTCGCCCGCCCATCTTGTGCGAACGGCGCCGGTTTTCGGTCGACATAACGCATGCATCGCGCGGCATCCTATACGCGAGGAGGTGGGCTGAGTTGGCGAAGTGGACGGATAAGCCGATGCTGCCGCGCGAGCACCTCGACCAGTTTAAGTACGAGGTCGCGAACGAACTCGGGATCCAGTTGAAGAAGGGTTACAACGGCGACATCACCGCGCGCGAGGCGGGCCGCATCGGTGGACGCATTGGCGGAAACATGGTCAAGGTCATGATCCGCATGGCCGAGCAGGCCATGGCGAACGGTCAGGGCTGACAAACCGAACAGGGAGCCGCGCTGCAGGCGCGGCTCCCTGTTCGGTTTCTATACGTCGAGCGCTCGAAAATCAACACGGAGTTGTAGGTTTCGGGCGCAAGCACAAACGTTGGGTTTGCCGAGCAGGGAGTGGGTCAGGACCACTTCCTGTCCACCCTCAGCTGCAGCGAGCGCGCGTGCAGCGGCAAACCTTCCAGTTCTGCGAGCCGCCGCGCGAGATGGTAGAGGTCGCGGTCCACGCGATCCACTTCCGTGACCGTGAAGGTGCGCAGGAAGTGGAGTTTGGTGAGGCCGGAGAAGGCTCGCGCCCCCTGACCTGTCGGCAGCACGTGACTCGGACCGGCCACGTAGTCGCCGAGCGCGGTGGGCGCTTTGGCTCCGACGAATATCGATCCTGCCCGCACAGCGCCGATGAACGGCGATGGGTCCCGGACCTGAAGTTCGAGGTGCTCTGCCGCCCATGCGTCGGCGGCGGCAATGGCTTCCGCAAGCCGCGGCTCGTGGCACGCTGTCGCGTGGCTGAGGCTCTCGAGCGCGACCGCGTATCCCCGTCCCTGGCTAGTGATCTCTTGCCGCACCGCTTCCACCAGCCCGTCTTCCAGGGCGAGAAGCGCCACCTCGGCGTCCGGATCATGCTCGGCCTGTGCCAGCAGGTCCGCGGCGATGAGATCCGGGTCCGCCGCTCCGTCGGCGATCACCAAGACTTCCGAGGGTCCGGCCACGAGGTCCACGTCGACCGCGCCGTAGACCTCCCGTTTGGCGGCGGCGACATAGCGGTTTCCAGGACCCGCAATCTTGTCGACGGCCGCAATCTCGTCCGTGCCGAAGGCGAATGCCGCGATGGACTGCGCTCCGCCAACCCGGTAGATCTCCTCGATTCCGGCGACCTCGGCCGCCAGGAGGATGTAGGGCGAGAGATCGCCGCCCGGTCCGGGCGGTGAGGCGAGCGCGATCTGCCCGACGCCGGCTGCCCGCGCAGCGGCAGCGATCATCAGCACCGAGGAAACCAGAGGCGCCCGCCCTGCCGGCGCGTAAATCCCTACCCGCCGGAGGGGTTCGAGTTCAAGGCGCGCGCGCACGCCCTGGGTGGATGTCGCATAGGCATCCACCTCCAGCGCGGCGTGGAAGGACAGCAGGCGCCGATAAGCGGCCTCCAGGTCGGCGCGCACAGCGGACGGGGCCGAGCGCGCGGCGGCTGCGATCTCGCCTTTGGCGACTCGGAGCCGCCTCCCTGTGAGGTCCACCTGGTCAAAGCGCAGGGTCAGGTCCCTCAGCGCGCCGTCCCCGCCTGCGCGCACCGCATCGACGATTTCCCGGACATCAGGCAGCAGCGAGCGGGCGCGACTCTCCCGGTACGTTAGCCAGGCGTCCCGCGAAAGCTCTGCGAGCAAGGCTTTCAATCCGCTGCGCTGTGGGTCGCCGCCGGCAGGCTGCGCTCACGCCGTGCCCATAGGAAGAAGACAGTGGCAACCACGATTTCGCCGATGAAGTAGTACACCAACTGCAGCGCTCCTCCCGGCGTCACGCCGGTGAGGCGCGACGGGATGAAGTTCGCGAAGACGGCGACGAAGCTGAAGGCGAACGACAACAGGACCGCGATCCAAAGGCCGAGGGCTCCCCCGGGAATCGTGTACGGGCGCTGGATCTCCGGATCCCGGCGACGCAGGATGATGGCGGCCGGCAGCATGAAGAGGTACGGAAAGAGCGCGGCGACGAAGGCGGCGTTGAGCAGGTTGTTGTAGGTTCCGGAAAGCCCTGCGCCGTGGTAGGTAAAGTAGTTCACCACGATGAGGACGGTCGGGACGAGACCCGAGAGCACCGCAACGCGATCCGGGGTGCCGAAGCGGTTGTGGAAGTGGCCGAAGAAGCGAGGGATCGAGCCGTCCCAGCCGGAGGTTGCAAAGGAGCGGTCCACGCCGATCAGCCATGTCGTGCCGGAGACGATGTAGCCGATGGCGATGGCGATCGCCAGCAGCGCGATCAGTGCAGGGCTGCCAAAGATGCCCTGGAATGCCCCGAGCAGTCCCGTAATGGCCGAGAGCCGACTGGCCGGCGTCATGACCAGGACTCCGAAGATGCCGAGCGAGTAGCCGAAGGCTGCGAGGAGGCCTGAGACCAGGATGCTCCGGGGCACGTCGCGGCGGGGGTTGATGATTTCCTCGGCCGCATTGCTCTGCAGCTCGAAGCCCACCCAGTTGAAGATCAGGACCGGCATCAGCACGAGGGTTGTGGAGAAGTTCGGTATGAACTTCGCTACCGAAGCGGGGTTGGCGGCTCCCTTGGTGAGTGCGGCGAACAGGGCTCCGCCACCGAGCAGGATCAGCAGCGCAAACTTGATCACCGCACCGACATTGACTGCCCACTTCGCGATACGCAGGTAGGTGACTTCGACGAGTGTCGCGAGCCAGACGACGCCGAGCGCGAGCAGCGTGCCGCCGCCATTCGTAAGGTGCCAGGAAAACGCGTCCGAGAGCGTTCCGACCGCCGTTACGGCGAGCGAACCCATCCAGATCGGGTTGGAGATCCAATAGAGGAACGAGACGGTCGACCCGATGTAGGGGCCGAACGCACGACGGACCCAGAAGTAGAGCCCGCCCTCCTTCGGGTAGGCGGCCGTGAGTTCCGCCGTGATCAGGCCATACGGGAGGAGGTAGAGAACCGCAGAGAGCAGGGTCCACGTGATGATCTGGTATCCCGTCTGCGCGGCATAAGCCACGGTGTCGACGCCGATCACACCCGAAACGGTGAAGAAGATGATGTCCCAGCGCCCAAGCACCTGCTGCAGCTTCTTGGCCTGCTGCCCGCCGTAGCTCTCGGTCTGAATCCCGGTATCCATCGCCATGCCCCTTCCTTGAATGCCTCCGTTGCAGCGATCAGCGCAGAACACAGTCGCGCGTCGTCATGTGGACGGCGTTGCTGCGACGTCTGAACAGCGAACGAAGCCCTTGTCTGTCTCCAGTACTATACTGTAGTAGAGACCGACCTATGGTATCACGCCATCGATCTCTCGGCAAGGTACCGACTTGGCTGTTTACGCAGGCGGTTGCCTGTCCGTCGCCCGCTCCCGGGAGAGCCAGCGTGGACACGGCCGGTCCTGGCGTCGGGGCCTCCCCGCTCGGGACGGCGGCCGGTGCGCTGCCTCGTCTGGCGGCCATAGAGCGCTGCACGCACACGATTCGGATCGATGCAAGCCGCTGCTAAGGTTTTGCGAATCTTTCTGGTCCCGCAGGAGGATGCGCGGTCGGTTGGAGAAGGTCCCTGAGGGAGGAGTCGCAACATGCTGCAAGCGCCCCGCTGGCGGACACCAGAGGTGTACGCCATCGCGTTTTCTGCCTTCTTCGCGGATCTCGGCTACCAGGCCGTGCTCGCGGGGTTCCCACTCTTCCTCGTGCTCGGCTTGCACGCGCCCGTCTGGCTGTTCGGCGTCGCCACAGCCGTGAGCTACGGCGGCGGCTCGCTCGTGGCCTATCTCGGCGGGCGCCTTGGGGATCGCGTGGGACACCGTCGCCTCGCGCTTATCGGCAACAGCTTCATCCCGCTGCTTTCGCTCTCCGCGCTCAGCGCGGTACCAGCTGCGGCTGTGTCGTTGCTGACGCTCGGCTGGTGGGCGCGCAACCTGCGCACGCCGTCCCGTCGCGTGATGCTGACACGCGCCGTGCCGCAGGGGGACCAGAGCGCCGCCTTCGGCTTTTTGCACGGCCTCGACGTCGGCGGCGGCATGCTCGCCGCAGCGTTCGTGCTCGTGATGCTGTTTTTGCACGTCGCGTGGGCCTGGATCTTTCTGCTCACGGCGATTCCCCTCGCGCTGTCGACCATCGCCCTGAGCCGCACCCGCATCATGGACAGGCCGGGACCGGCGAAGGCAGGCGCGAAGAACGCCGCAGCGCCTGGATCGCCCGTCATGCGCAGCCTGCTCTGGGCGGCCGCGCTCTATGGCCTCAGTTCCTACAGCGTCGGCTTTCCGGTCCTCACGGTGGCACAGGGCACCCACCAGCCCGCCATGGGCATTGCCGCCTTCCTCGTGCTGCAGGGGGTGTCTGCCCTGACCGGGCTCACGCTCGGGGCCCGCTTTGGCAAGTCGGTCCGCGAGCGGCTGCGCAGCCTCGCCTTCAGCGGCTACCTGGCCGCCTGCGCCGGTTCCCTGCTGCTGGCCGCGGCGTACGGCATGCGTCTGGGCACCCCCCTACTCTTCCTCGGCGTCGCGGTACTCGGCTTCGCGCTCGGAGTTGTCGAAACGCTGGAGCCCTCCCTGATCGGCATGCTGTCCCAGGCGGGCTTCGCCGGCCGCGGCTTCGGCGCCCTCTCTGCCGCCCGCTCGCTCGGACTCTTTGTTGCAAACGCGGCACTCGGTCTTCTCTACGCCCTCGGACCCGGTTTCTCGTACGGTTACGCGGCGCTGCTCGCGGCACTTGCCGCGGCGGTTCTGCTCGTGGCCCTGCCGAAGGTTCGCCTGGCCCGGCCCGGCGCGCCTGCGGAAAGCTGAGGCGATCACATGCTGGAAACAGTGCTGTTTGACGTCGGCAATACGCTCCTTCACCTCGACTACGCTTGGCTGGCAGAGCTGGCGGGCCGGCTCGGCGCCCCGGTCTCGGCGGAGGACGTCGGGCGCGCGGATGCCCGCGTGCGCAGGCAGCTCAACGAGAAGCCGGAGATCCTGCATGATTCCCTGGCCGCCTATTTCGCGGAGACCGGCCGCGACATCGGCTTGCCTCCCGCGGCCGCGCAGGCGTTCGGAGCCCAGGCAGAGGCGGAACACCAGCGCGATCCGCGTGGCATCTGGCGAAGCGTGGTGGAAGGCGCCCATGAAACGGTCGGCCGGCTGCGCGGCCGCGGCATCCGCGTCGGTGTCGTGTCGAACGCTGACGGGCGAGTGGAAGCGCAGCTGCGTCTTGCAGGCCTGCGGGACCTCTTCGCCGTGGTCGTGGACTCGCACTTGGCCGGCGTCGAGAAGCCGGATCCGCGGATCTTCGCCATTGCCCTCAGCGAGCTGGGCGCAGAGGCGCAGACGGCCCTCTACGTCGGCGATCTCGTGGCGGTCGACGTAGAGGGCGCGCGCGCTGCCGGCATGCACGGCCTGCTGTTCGATCCGTGGGACGCATATCCCGAGCTCCGCGAAGAGCGCATCCGCCGCCTGGCGGAGCTCCTCGGCCGGATCTAGTCCGCCACCTCGCAGACGCAGGCGACCTGCGGTTCTGCGGCGGCCCGCAGATCCTGCGGGCTTGT
>JAKAPV010000147.1 GCA_021806845.1 Bacillota bacterium
GCGGCAGCGCCACGTCGATCGACACGCGCGCCCTCGTCGTCGGCATCGCCGTCGACAAGGGCCAAAAGCCCGGGCTGCTCCGCTACACGTTCCAGGTGCCGAGCCCCCAGTCCCTCGGCGGCGGCGGGGGAGGAGGCGGCAGCGGCGGCAACAAGTTCTACTACCCGTCCGCGGACGCCCACAGCCTCGCGGAGGCGATCTCCTCCGTCGAAGACCGCACGAGCCGCGACATCTACCTCGGACAGCTGCACATCATCCTGGTGGCGCTCGATGTGCCGCCGACGCTTCGGGACGCGTTCGGGCGCGAGGAGCAGCGCATCGGCGAGCTCGACCATACGGAGTGGGTGGCCCTCTCGCAGCCGCCGGCCGCGAAGATGCTGGAGCCGCCGTCCTCGCAGGAGGAACTCCCGTCGATGTTCTACTCGACGCACTTCAACTGCCGCACCTGCCAGTCGACCGCGCTCGGCGTGCCGGCCTGGAAGGCCGCGAAAGAGGAACTGGAACCCGGCACGACGGTCACCCTGCCGGTCGTGCGCACGCAGGACGGGCAGTATGACATCGGCACGGTCGCGTCCTTCAATACAGGTCAGCCTGCGGTCGAGTTCACGCGGCCCGAGTCCGAAAGCATCATGCTCGCGCTCGGGCAGATGTACAAGGGCGTCGTCCGGTCCGAGACACCGCTTGGGCCCGCCGTCGTGCGGAGCCTGCGCTCGAATGCGACGAAGCGCGGAGAGGTCGGCGCCGACGGCGTTGCGCACCTCTACCTCGAGGTGAGGCTGAGCGGCGTCCTGGCGCAGATTCCGCCCAAGGCGGACCGCGTGACGGCCGACGTCAGCCGGATGATCGCGCAAGCGACCGCGGCATCCCTGCGGACCCAGTTCGCGGCGACCGTCCGAAAGGCGCAGTCGGCCGGCGTCGATCCGTTCCGCTTCGGCGAGGCGCTCTATCAGCACGATGCCGCGCGCACCGCCCGCCTCGCGCAGTGGCCGGCGGAATTCCGCCGCGCGACCGTCCAGATGCGGACCGAGGTCACGGTGCCGCGCGAGGGCGTCACGGTATGAACGCCATCCTGGGACGGCGGATCTCGGCCTTTGAGACGGTCGTGTTCACGGCGGCGATGACGTTCGCCGCAGGCATCTTCCTCGCGCCCCGCATCCTGGTCGCCGACGCGGGTCGGGGCGGCGGCCTGGCGCTCCTCGGGGCGTTCATCCTGATGGTGGCCTGGGCGAGCGCGCTCTCGCGCCTGGCGGACCGGTTGCCGCACAGGGCGATCGCGCAGGCCGCTGTGCGCCGCCTGCCGTACGTGGGCTACCCATGGCTCGGGCTCGTGGTGCTCATGGAGCTGGTGATCGCGTCCGGGGCGCTCACGGCCTACCAGGCGATGATCACCGCCGTCGCGATGCCCGGCTTTCCGCCCATGGCGATCTCCACGCTGCTGGTGCTCGGCGCCTGGACGGGCGCGCGCCACCGCCTCGAGGGTCTCGCGCGCGCCGTCGTGGTATTCTTCGGCGCATTCGCAACGCTCGGGCTCCTCAGCTTTCTGCTGCTGCTCATGCGGGGAACGGAGCTCGCCGCCGTCCTTCCGACGGCCGATGTGAGTGCGGGTGCGATCTTGCGCGCGGACCTCGACACGATGTTCCTCTACGGCGGGTTCGGAGCGCTCGCGCTCTCGCTTCCCTACCAGGTGCGCCGCCGGCGCGGGCTTCCGTACGCCGCGATCGGGGTGATGGTGACAGGCGCCCTCACGCTGCTTGCCTACATCGTGACGGTCGGCACGGTCGGACCGGCATACGTCCTCTTGACCACCTGGCCAACCGTCAGCGCCCTGCGCACGCTCGTGCTGCACAGCTTCTTCCTCGACCGCTTCGGCCTTGTCATGGTCTTCGCCTGGAGCGCGATCGTCATCGCGTACGTCTCGATCCACCTCTGGGCGGCCGCAGAGGCCGCTTGTCAGATCACCGGGACGGAGCGGGGCAGGGGATGGTGGGCGCTCTCCTTCAGCGCAGCCCTGCTCCTTATGTCCTCGATGTCCGGTGGTCCGATGCAGGAGGAGAGCATGGCGCGGGGACTCGAAGGGCCGGTCAGCGCCGCGCTGCTGGTCGGGTGGCTGCTCGCGGCGGCGGCGCTCGCCCTCTTCGCGCGCCGGGAGCCCGCCGCCGCATGAGCGCCGTGCTCTCCGAGAGAAGCGTGCGGCTGGAAGACGGCGGCAGCGCGCGGATCCTTTGGCTGGCGCCGGGCAGCGCGGAGGATCTGCGGGCGGCGGTGGGAGACGCGGTGGCCGAAGCGGACCTGCGCGTGCTCTCGGGCGAGAGCCGCGCACAGGTCCGCGTGCGAGAGGGGTACGCGCTCGTGCGCGCGACCGAGATCTCGCTCGATCAGCGCGCCCCGGCCCGCCATGTGCAGCTCGCGATCTTGAGCCTGAAGGATGCGCTCTACATTGTGGCGCCGGCCGAGGCCGCAACGGCGGAGCGGCTCTTCGACCGCTCGCAGCACGATGCGCGGGACCCCTTCGACCTCTTCTTCCTGCTCTGGGACGACCTTGTGGAGCGCCTGCACGAGGAGAGCGAAGCGGTCGTGGCCGCCGCGGAGGAGGTGGCAGAGCGGGTTCTGATCGGTCCGAGGCGCGGCCTCTCGCATACCACCTACCGGGTGCGCCGCCGCACCTACCAGCTGCGCCTCGCGGTGGCGCGGGCAAACGCCGCCTTCGCCGTGCTCGCGACCGAGCGGCCTGACCACTGGGGAGGCGGGGCGTCTGCGCGGCTGCAGGAGCTGCGCGAGCGCATCACGGCCATCCTCGAGGATGTGGAGTCGGTGCGCGAGGGGCTGGCGGAGACGGTGGAGGCCTTCTCCTCGGTGCAGGCGAACGACATGAACCAGGTCATGCAGGTGCTGACGATCGTGTCGCTGCTCTTTCTGCCGCCGACGCTGATCGCCTCGATCTACGGAATGAACTTCCGCATCCCGGAGTACCTGTGGCCGCACGGCTACGCGTTCTCGCTCGCGCTGATGGTCGTCCTGACGGCTGCACTCGTCCTTTGGGCGAAGGCGCGGCGGCTGATCCGCTAGATGCGGTAGTAGGGAGAAGAACGGCGCGCCCGCCGCCCTGAGGGGGCAGACGGGCGCGCCGAGACGATCCGGCGGCTATGCGGCGGTGCGACCGATGCGCACCCGCCAGACCTCTGGACCCTGTGCGAGGTAGTCCCAGCTGAACGTACCCGCGTGCTCCGCCTGGAACTGGTAGTAGAGGGGCTTTGGGTCGTGGTCGTTGACAAGGTCAAACGACTCTCCGGGCTTGAGCGCGTCGAAGGTCGCAAAAATAGCGACGTGCCGCTGCATCGGAACCAGCTGCCGGACGTCGAGTTCGTGCACTCCATCCATGCGACATTCCTCCTTTGCGTTGGCCAGAATGTAGCGCTGAGCGCCGGCTCCGGCGGTGACGGATGTCCTGCCCGGGTGTGCGCTGCCGCACACAAACGAGCGATCGGTCCGCCGCTTTGCTGCGGCGCGCGCGGCGGCGACGCCTTGCGGCCCTACTCGACGTACCGCGCGAGGCGCCCTGGGTGGATTGTCAGGCGGCCATCGTGTCCAGTCGTCACGGCGCCCGCCTCCCGGAAGTCTCCGAGCAGGCGCGTCACCGTCTCGCGGGATGCCCCGATCAGCTGGGCGAGCTCCTTGTGCGTCAGATGGAGGTCCACCGTCACCGCATCCGCGCCGGCGTCAGCCGTCTGCACGAGGTCGAGAAGCGCCGCCGCGAGCTTTCCCGCGGCATCCCGCGTCCCGAGGTCGAGGACGTGGCGGGACGTGCCCGCGAGGCGCTCGCCGAAATGCACGAGCAGCGCGAAGGCGAGCGACGCGTCGCGCACGGCGAGGCTGCGCAGCGCCGCGTTGCGCACGCAGCCGATCCAGCTGTCCTCGAGCGTCTGGGCGGTGCCCGGATACGGGCTTGGCACGACGAAGCCCGTCACGGCGAAGAGATCGCCCGGCCGCAGGAGGTGGAGCGTCTGCTCCTGTCCGTCGACGGACGTCTTGAAGACCTTCACGGCGCCGCTGTGCACGAAGCAGAAGATTTCGGACGGTTCTCCTTCCGCGAAGATGAACATGTCGCGGCGGTAATGGCGCATGCTCGTGACCTCCGCAAGCGCGGAGACGGTCGCTTCGGGAAGGTCGCGAAAGGGCGCGAGGCTGCGCAGCGCGTCCTCGGCGCGCGGCGCATTCTGGGCGGGCGGCATGGCGATGCCTCCTTGCGCGGTGCTGCGCTTAGCCTAGCGCAGCGCGTGCGCCGTTTCCAGCACGCGCTGCGGCGAACTCGGGAACAGTAGCTGCGAGGTGAGGCCGTGAACCTCTGGCGAGCGCTGCGCAGGGCCGCAAGGCGCGTCGTGCCGCAGGCGAAGGCCGCCGTCGCGGCAGGCCTCGCCTGGTGGATCTCGGTGCTCCTCTTTGGCACCCGCCAGCCCTATTTCGGACCGCTCGCGGCCATCTTGACCATGCAAGTGACCGTGACGGACGCGCTGACCTTCGGCGGCCAGCGCATCATGGGCGTGATCGGCGGCATCGCCGTCAGCCTCGCCGCCGCGAACTGGCTGCGCCCGGGGCCCGTCGGGATCGCACTGCTCGTCTTCGCGGGCATGTCCATCGCGTCACTCGTCGGTCTCGCGAACCGCGCCGTCGCGCAGGTCGGCATCTCGGGCCTCTTGGTGCTCGCGCTGGGCGCAAGGCCCGAGTATGCGGCCGCGCGCCTGATCGAGACGGTGCTCGGGGCGCTCGTCGCCGTGGTCGTACAGGCCTTCCTCGTGCCGGAGGATCCGATCCCCGCGGCACGCGCCGCCGTCTCGCACCTCGCGCAGGACGTTTCGCGCACGCTCCGCCACCTGACGGATCGCAGCGGCAGGGTGGATCCGGAGGAACTCGGCGCCCGGGCGCGCTCTGCACACGACGCCGTCGCGCTCGCGCGCCGCAGCCTACGCTACAGCCCGCTCCTGCGCCGGCGGCGCGGCGACGCCCAGGAGCTGCACGCAGCGCTCGACGCGCTGGAGGTGGCGACGGACGCGGTCCGCGGCATCGCGCAAAGCCTGCAGGCGCTCGGCGAGAACGACAGCGCGCAGCTGCCGCACCCGGTGCTGGCGCGGGCGGCGGACGCCGTCGAAGCCTTCGGAGGATTTGTGGAGCGTCCAGACGCCGAGGGCGCCGCGCGGCTCGGGGCGGCCGCGCGCAGGCTGCAGCGCGACGCCGAGAAGAGCCTGCGGATCCTCTCCTTGCCGCGGCGGGCGGAAGTGCGGCGCGAACTCGGGGCGGTGCTCTCGGAGATCGAGAGGCTGCGCAGGGAACTCGGGCGCGCGCGCCGCCGCTTCTCGCACGCGTGATTACGCCCGCGCTTTTGCACAGCTGTGCGCCTGCGCAAGATGCCCATTGCCTGCCGGCCGACATGGCGATATGGTAGAAATGATTCAACCGACTGGTCGGTCGAAAAGGGGGGACGCCGATGGAGCGGCCGCAGGAGATCCTGAACGCCGCCGCAGACCTCTTCCACCACCGGGGCTACCACGCGACGACGGTCGAGGACATCGCAAGCGCGGTCGGACTCAAGAAGGGCAGCCTCTACCACTACATCACGGGCAAGGACCTCTTGCTGAAGACGCTCGCCGAGGAGACGATCCAGGGCTACGTGGAGGATGCGCAGCGCATCGCAGCGGAGGCGGGCAGTGCGTCGGAGCGACTCGCGCGGGTGATCGAGGCGCATGTGCGGCGCCTTTGCGCGGCGCCCGAGCGCGTGACCGTGCTCGTGCGCGAGGCGCATTACGTGCCGGAGGAACTCGCGAGCGACGTGCGCGGTCGTACGCGGCGCTACACCCACCTGCTTTCCGACCTGATCGCGGACGGCGTTCGCAGCGGGGAGTTTTCGGACGTGGACCCGGGAGTCGCTGGCCTAATGCTGCTCGGCGCCCTCAACTGGGCCCATCGCTGGTACCAGCCCGGCGGGCGCCTGACGCCAGAGGAGATCGGCAGGCAGTTCTCTCAGCTCTTTCTGCGGGGACTGCAAAGGAGGGGCACGGGCGATGTTTCGCTTTGACTGGGATGACGACAGCCGCGCCGTCGCGGAACTCGGGCGCGACTTCGGCCGCGGCGCCGCGGCGCAGGAGCGCGAGGCGGCGGATGCGGGCGCGGTCCCGGCTGCGCTGCGGCGCCAGGCGGAGGAACTCGGAATTCTGGACCTCATGCGCAGTGAAGAGCAGGGCGGCCTCGGACTCGGCGCGCTGCAGGCCGGCCATGTGGTCGCGGCGATCGTCGCGGAGGCCCCGACGATCGGCACGTCGCTGCTCTTGCCGGAGGCCGGAGCCGCGTTCGGAGCACCCCAGGGCGCGCTGTTCGCGGACGGCGGCGCGGGAGCGCTCGGCTACCGGCGGGCCGCCGGCATTCTTTTGGACGGCGACCGCGCCGCGGGGCGCATCGCGTTCGCGGCCGCGCCGCCCGCGCCGTCCGAAAGCTGGCTCGTGGCGGCCGGCCCAGGCGGGGACCGCCTCGTCAAGCTGGCTTCGGCCGCGGTCTCGCTGACGGACACGCCCGCCATGGGCGTCACGGCGATGCGCAGGGCGGCCGTCGCGGTCGACGGCGCGGCCGTGGACCAGGGCGGCTTCGGCGCCGCCGAGAGGGCGGCTCTCTTCCTCGGCTACGCACCCTTTTTCCACGGCTACGGGCGCGCGGCGCTCGACTACGCGCGGCGCTACGCGGCGGAGCGCAAGGCGTTCGGCAAGGTGATCGGCGGGTTCCAGGCGATCGGGTTTCTGCTCGCGGACGTCGCGATGGAGGTCGAGGCTGCAGAGCTCCTCTGGCAGGAGGCCGCGTGGCGGTACGGTCAGGGCGAGGACGCCTGGCGGCTCGCGGCCGATGCGCTGCGCGCGGCCAAGGACGCCGCGTACTTCGCGGCCAACAGCTGCGTCGGCATCCTCGGCGGCCACGGCTTTGTCGACGATCACCCGGCGGAGCGCTGGCTGCGCGACGTGGAGACGCTCTCGGCGCTCACCGGCAACCGCGCGGCGCTCGGCCAGGCAGCCGCACAGACAGCGCAGGCGGAGGAGGCGGACGGCGTTGCCTGATTTCATGGAGACCGATCAGGAGAAGACCATGCGGGCTTACCTCAACTACTTCGCCCGCACGGAGATCCGTCCGCGATCTTTGGAGGCCGACCGCATGGCCGACATCCAGCCGGACTTCTACGCAACCGTCGCGAAGAGCGGCATCTCGATGGAGATGATGCCGCGCAACCCCGGCGGCAGCCGCAAGGGCGACGGCGAGAAGCGCGAGCACCAGACGCTGCGCCTCTCCGTGCTCGGCTCGGAGGAGCTCGCCTGGGGAGACGCCTCGTTCCTGCTCTCGCTGCCGGGCCCCGGGCTTGGGGGGCCGCCCGTCAGCTTCATCGGCACCCAAGAGCAGCGCGAGCGCTTCTTCGCGATCTTCAAGGACACGACAAAGCCGCACTTCGGCGCCTACGCGCTCACGGAGCCGGAAGCCGGGTCCGACGTCGCAGGGAT
>JAKAPV010000001.1 GCA_021806845.1 Bacillota bacterium
GATCTGAGCCTCCCGAGACGGTCTGCTTCATCCAGTGCGTCGGCTCGCGCGACCGCCAGATCGGGAACAAGTACTGCTCCAAGGTCTGCTGCGGCATCGCTTCCAAGCAGTCGATCGAGATCAAGCGCATGCTGCCGAACGCCAAGGTGTTCATCTTCTACATCGACATGCGCATGTACGGGTTCTGGGAGGACCAGATCTACTGGAAGGCCCAGGAAGAGTACAAGGTCAACTACGTGCGCGGCATTGTGACGGAAGTCATCCGCAAGGGAGACAAGCTCCTCGTCAAGGGCGAGGACACGACGATGGGCCGGCCGATGGAAGTGCTGATGGATCTCGTGATCCTTTCGGTCGGCATGGAACCGTCGCGCGGGACGATCGACATGTCGCGCGTGTTTTCGCTCCCGCGGGAGGAGCACGGATTCCTCGCCATCGTCGGAGGCCCCCTCGACACCGTATCGACCCCGGTGCAGGGCATCTATGTAGCCGGTGCGGCGGCGGGGCCGAAGGACCTCGAGGACTCGATCTCGATGGGCGGAGCCGCGGCGATGAAGGCCGTCTCCCTGCTCGGTCGCATGCGGCGTATGGCCGCCCGGTGAGCGTCCCGCTGATCGACGCGCAGGTACTCCAGGAGTTCCTCGACAAGGCCGAGCCGCTTCTTTCGGAGGCGGACCTGCGCGCGATCGGAGATTGCATGCAGCGGCGCACCGGGGCCCTGCTCGCCGGCGATACGGACGTCGCGGAGGCGCTGCGGCAGGCCCCCGCGACGCGGCGGCTGCAGGCAAGGGATCTCGGCGGCTGGGATGATCGGCTGCGGGAGATCTGGCCGCAGCTGCGGCAGGGGGATGCGGACGGAGCGCTTCTTCGGCTCTGCGAGCGGGAGGAGCCGCCGCCATGGATCGTCGATGCCGCGACCTTCTGGCTGCATGCCGCGAGTCCGGCGGAGAACCCCTGGTGGGCACGCTGGGTCCTCGAGCGAAGGCGCCGCACGGGCGCGATCCTGCTCCTGCTCGACGACCCCGGGGCCCTCGCCGAGGGCGGCACAGCTCAGGCATACGTTGACCTGCGGCAGGCGGTGCAGTTCCTGACGGAGATCCTCGCGGCGACGCGCAGGTTGCGGCCGGTCGCCCAGCCCTACCGGGCGACGGTGGCGCTCGCGGCGGTCTACGCGGTCTACATGTTCACGATGGCTTCCTGGAGGATGACGGACGAGTTCACCCAGGTGATGCCGCCCTTTCCAGGGGTGGTAGCGTCCCTGCTCGGGGTGGCCAGGCGGGAGGTGCGGTGCGTTGGAGGAGAAGGCGAAGGCGGTTGAGCTCCCCTCGGTCACCATCGACGGGGTCACGCTCCCCGCACAGTGGAACCGGATGTTCGAGCCGCGCGTGATCAACCAGTACGACATATCGGTGCTGGAGGAGACGACCGCCATCCCCGGAGCGGAGTCGCTCGGCTACTGCTACCAGTGCGGCAAATGCACTGGCGTGTGCCCGATCGACACGGTCGGGGACTATTCGCCCCGCAAGATCTTCCGCAGGACCCAGATCGGCATTCCGCTGATCGACAGCCCGGACCTCTGGCTTTGCACGACCTGCCGCAACTGCCTGCGGGTCTGCCCGAAAGAGGTCAATATGATCGACATCATGCCGGCGGTGCGCGAACAGGCCGTCCTGGAGGGAAAGGCGCCGCAGGAGCTGCTGACCGCGTTCGAAAACACGGCGCGCTACGGCAACCCGCTCGGGGAGGCGCCGCGCAAGCGCGCCGACTGGACCAAGTCCGCCGGCGTCGAGGTCCGGATCATGTCCCAGCTGAAGGCGCCCGTCGACGTGCTCTGGTTCGTGGAGTGCTACCCCTCGTACCACCCGCGCGGCAAGGATGCCTCGGTCGCGCTCGCCCGCATCCTCGACAAACTCGGCATCGACTTCGGCATCCTCGGCGTGGAAGAGAAGTGCGCGGGGGACTCGCAGCGCATGGCCGGGGAGCGGGGGCTCTTCGAGATGCTGGCCGAGCAAAACATCAGCACGCTCTCCAAGTACGAGTTCGAAACGCTGATGGTCACCGATCCCCATGCCTACAACGCCTTCCTGCATGAGTACCCCAAGCTCGGCGGCAGCTACAAGACCGTCCACTACACGCAGCTCCTCGCCCCGCTCATCGATCAGATGGGCCTGTCGCAGGAAGTGCCCGCGCGCGTCACCTTCCACGACCCCTGCTACCTCGGGCGGCACAACGGCGAGTACGAGGCGCCGCGGAGGCTCCTTGAGGCCATACCCGGCATCGACCTCGTGGAGATGGGTCGCTGCAAGGAGCGCTCCTACTGCTGCGGCGGCGGGGGCGGCGGCATGTGGCTCGACAGCTTCACCCGCGACCACACCAGTGCGCGCCTTTCGGAGATGCGGGTGCGCGAGGCGATCGAGTACGGGGCGGAGATCCTCGCCGTCGCGTGCCCGTACGAGGTGTCGCGCTTCGAGGATGCGGTCAAGTCGACGGGCAACGCCGGCCGGCTCAAGGTGATGGACATCTCCGAGCTGCTCGCGCTATCCATGGGGCTCATCCCGATGGAAGCGCTCGCCTGAAAGGAGGACTTCCGCTTGCGCATCGCAGTCGTGATGAAACTGGTTCCCGACGTGGTGGAGGAACTCGTCCTCTCGGAGGACGGGAAGAGGCTCGAACGCGGCGACATCGCACTCAAGGCGAACGAGTTCGACGAGCAGGCCCTGGAACAGGCGCTTCTGCTCAAGGAGTCGTCCGGGGCGGAGCTGACCGTGATCGCCGCCGAGACGGGCGATGTCGACGAGATGCTCTATACCGCGCTCGCCAAGGGCGCGGACCGCGCCCTGAAGCTCGTGGGCGACGGTCTTCAGGACGGCATTTGGAACGCGCAGTATGCAGGCATTTTGGTCGACGTGATCGCGGACGTCGGCGCGGACGCGGTGCTGACCGGCGTCCAGGCGAACGACGACCTCGATGGGCAGCTTGCCACCTGGCTCGCGGCAGGTCTCGGCTGGTCCTTCGCGACGGTCGTCTCCGGGGTCGAGGCGGCGGGGGAGAGCCTCATCGCCAAGAAGGAGTTCGCGGGCGGACTGACGGCCAACTTGCGGCTGCCGCTGCCTGCGGTGCTGGGCATCCAGGCGTCCCCGGAGCCACCCCGCTACGCGCCCATCTCCCGGGTCCGCCAGATCATGAAGACCCAGTCGCTCGAGGAGCGAGAGGTGACGGCGCCGGCAGGGAGCATCACCGTTCTCTCGCTGCGGCCTCCCGAGAAGACGGGAGGCGCAGAGATGATCGAGGGAGACGTGCAGGCGAAGGCCGCGCGCATTGCGGAGGTCCTCGCGCAGCAAGGCATCTAGGCTAAGGAGGTGGCACTGGTGAAGAAGGTACTCGCGTTCATCGATGTGGTGGACGGCCAGCCGGGGGAGATCGGCTACGAACTCCTGGACTTCGCCCGGCAGGCGGCGCCGGAGGCGGAACTCGTGGCCGTCGGCGCAGGGCCGCAGGCCGCCCTCGAGGGACTTGCCGGCGCTGACCGGGCCCTCTGGACGGTCGCGGACGGCTACCGACCGGATCTCGTCGGCGAGGTGCTGACCGCCGCGATCGTCGCGGAGCAGCCGGACCTCGTGCTGGTTGGAAGCACTGCCGTGGGAATGGATGCCGGGACATATGCGGCGGCCAAGAGCGGCTACGCGAGCATCGCGTACGTGCGCTCGCTCGAGCCTCTGGACGGGAGCCTTGCAGCGCAGTCGGTGATCCTCGGCGGCAAGATGGTCGCGCGCGTCGCTGTGCCGGACCGAACGGTCCTGCAGGTCCTCGCCGGCGCGGGATCTGCGGAGCGCGGACGCGTCCCGGGTCGGCCGGCGCAGGTCGGGACCCTGGCGGAACCTGCGGCCAAGGCTTCGTTCGAAGGCTTCGGGCGGCCGGAGGCGCAGGACGTCGACATCACGCGCCACGATGTGCTCGTCAGCGTGGGCCGGGGCATCGGCGACGCGTCCAACATCGAACTCGCGGAGGAGCTCGCCGAGGCACTCGGCGGCGTGGTCTCCTCCTCGCGGCCGGTGGTCGACGCCGGCTGGCTGCCGAAGGCACGCCAGGTCGGCAAGTCGGGGAACAAGGTGAAGCCGAAGGTGTACCTCGCGCTCGGGATCAGCGGCGCGCCGGAGCACCTCGAGGGCATGCGCGACGCTGCCTGCATCATCGCCGTCAACACGGACCCGGCTGCCCCGATCTTCGAGGTGGCGCACTACGGCGTCGTCGACGATGTACTCGACTTCATCCCGGCCCTCACGGAGTCGCTCCGGGTGCGCCAAGGATAGGAGGCCGTCCTCTTGCCGACAGGCACGGATCTGCCCGTCGCCCAGCGCGCTGTCTTCGAGGGATTCCAGCACAGCTGGCTCGTACCCCTCTTCTACGTGCTGGCGACGGTCGCGCTCATTATCTTCTTCTACGGGGTCTACCGCCGCGTCGGGCGCTACCGCGCAGGCAAGCGCGCGACGCTCGTGCGGGGCTGGCCACGCCGCATCGCCCGGTCCCTCATGGAGGTCCTGACCAGCCGGAGGATCGGGCGCCGCGACCGCTACACGGGCGTTGCGCACGCGTTCATCTTCTGGGCGTTCGGCTTCCTCTTCCTCGGAACCACGACCATCTTCCTCGACCACGACGTTCTTGGGCTCGTGGCTCCCTCGCTCGAGTTCTGGAAGGGAGCCTTCTTCCTCGGCTTCTCGGTCGTGATGGACGTGTCCGCTGCGCTCTTCATCATCGGACTTGTGATGATGGCGGTGCGCCGGGCCTTCTTCTCCACCTTCCGCCTGAGCTACCGCCGGGTCGACGGGAAGCAGCAGGACCGGTCCGCCTATGAACGCGAGGACTGGTGGTTTCTCGGCCAGCTGCTCTTGATCGGCGTCACCGGCCTGCTGCTCGAGGCGTTCCGGCTGATCCACGACCACCCGTGGTTCCAGGGCTACTCGCCGGTCGGCCTCGCGGTCGCAAAGGGGTTCGAGGCGCTCGGGATGACGGCTCCCTCAGCCGGCGAGGCGCACTTTGTCACCTGGTGGGTGCACGCCTTCCTCGCGCTGACGTTCATCGCCTACATCCCGTACGCGAAGTCGGTGCACATGCTCGCGTCCTGGGCAAACGCCGCGGCGCGGGACGAGAAAGCGGCCGTCGTGCTGCCGACCCAGGAGACCGGAGCGCAGACGATCCCGCTGACGCCCATCGCGGCAAACCTCACCTGGAAGCAGCTGCTCGCGGTGGACGCCTGCACGAAGTGCGGGCGCTGCCATGAGGTGTGCCCCGCGCGAACGTCGGGCGCGCCGCTCTCGCCGCGGGATCTCGTGCTCGACCTGCGCGAGTTCCTGGGCGGACGCCGCGGCACCGCCGCGGCCGCACAGGGGACGCTCTCCGCTGCCGCGACCGCCCTGCGCGACGACGGATCCCCTCTGATCTCCGCGGATGTGCTCTGGTCCTGCACCACCTGCCGGGCCTGCATCGAGGTCTGCCCGGTGGGGATCGAGCATGTACCGCTGATCGTCGGCATGCGCCAGACACTGGTCGAGGAAGGCGAGATGGACCAGAACCTCGCGCAGGCCCTGATGAACCTCGGGCGCAAGGGCAACTCTTTCGGCCAGTCCGAGCGGGCGCGCGCCAAGTGGGCCGAACAGGCTGGCGTGCCGATCAAGGACGCGCGCACAGAGCACTGCGAGTACCTTTGGTTCGTCGGAGACTTCGCAAGCTACGACCCGCGCGCACAGCGCGTCAGCCAATCGGTCGCGCGCGTGCTGCACCATCTCGGCGTCGACTTCGGCATCCTCTTCGAAAGCGAGCGCAATGCGGGCAACGACGCGCGGCGCATCGGCGAGGAGGGGCTTTTCGAGTCGCTCGCGGAGAAGAATATGAAGGCGCTCTCGCAGGCGAGCTTCGACCGCATCTTCACGACGGACCCGCACAGCTACAACACCCTGAAGAACGAGTACCCCGCCTATGGCCTGGAGTGCGAGGTCCTGCACTACACACAGCTGCTGCAGCGCCTGGCGGCGGAGGGCAAGATGCAGATCGTCGCGCCGCAGGACATCACCGTCACCTACCATGACCCCTGCTACCTCGGCAGGTACAACCGGGTGTTCGATGCACCGCGGGAGCTCATTCGCCTGACGGGCGCGACGCTGCTCGAGATGCCGCGCAACCGCGAGGAGAGCTTCTGCTGCGGCGCCGGCGGCGGGCGCATCTTCACAGGCGACAGCCTGTACGGGGAGAAGCCGGCGGAAAGCCGCATCCGGGAGGCGGCAGGCCTGCACGGGATCGAGAGCTTCGTCGTGGCCTGCCCGAAGGACATGGCGATGTATACCGATGCGGCCAAGACGGCGGGTTACGAACAGCAGATCGCGGTCGAGGATGTCATCTTCCTGATCGAGCGCGCGCTTGGCATCGGAGCGAAGACACCGGAGGAGGTGAACGCATGAGTGAACGCTGCAAGCTCCCCGAGGAGCTCTATTACTGGCCGGAAAAGCATGTCTGGGCCCGGACCGAGCCGGACGGCAGCATCGTCGTCGGCATGACCGACGTCGCCCAGAACCTCGCCGGGAGGATCATCGTCGTGAGCCTCCGCTCGCTCGGCAAGACCCTCGCGCGCGGCAAGAGCGCGGGAACGCTCGAGAGCGGCAAATGGGTGGGGGCGATTCCGACGCCGGTCGCCGGCGAGGTGATCGCCGTGAACGACGGGTTGAAGGCGAACCCGTCGGTGATCAACGATGACCCGTACGGGGAGGGCTGGCTGATCCGCGTCGTGCCATCCGCGTGGGACGAGGATCGGCAGACCCTGGTCACGGGGCCGGACGGCGTGGCCGATTACCGCCGGCAGCTCGACGCCGCGGGCATCGCCTGCGCGTAGGCAAGCCGGGGGGGTGAGGCAGTGGCGTTCGTCTACGCCTGCGAGTTCCCGGATCACCTCTGGTTCGACGTGGCCCGGGACGTCTGGCTGGAGGAGCTCCCGGGGGGCGGCCTGCGTCTCGGAATGACGGATCCCGCGGTGACGCGGGCGGGACGCATCGTCCACGTGCGCGTGCGCGCGGGCAGGCAGGCGGCGCCCGGCCAGGGCGTCGCCAGCGTGGAGTCGAGCAAGTGGGTGGGCCCCGTGCCAACCCCGCTGGAGGCCCGCGTCCTGCGGGGCAACCCGCTGCTCGCCTCGGACCCCGGACTCCTGAACCGGGACCCCTACGGCGAGGGCTGGCTCGCGGAGATCGAGCCGGTCGCTGCCGCGCCGGACCTGCGGGCGCTGGGCTTGAGGTACGGCACCGACGCGCTTGCGCCGTATACCGAGAAGCTCCGCCAGGAGGGGCTCAACTGCATCCGCTGCGCCGACGGCGCAGGCCAGTAGGCAGGGGAGGAAAGGCATGCGCTATCTCGACTTCGGCACCGTCAGCGCCGAGCAGTCCCAGGCCGTCTACCATGCTGTCGCCGAAGAGCTCAGGCCCGGGGACCCCATCACCCTGATCACCGTGAGTCCTGACAGGCCCTACGTCTGCGTCGGCTACCACCAGGCGGCGAGCAGGGAGATCGACCGCGCCTACTGCGAGGAGCAGGGGGTGCCGGTCGGCCGGCGGATGGTCGGGGGCGGCGCCGTCTACCTCGATCATGACCAGATCTTCTGGCACCTCGTGATGCCTGGCGGGGCGCCCCCCGTCCAGGCCTTCTACGACCGCCTGCTCTCCGCGCCCGTCGGGGCGTACCGCGACATTGGCATCCAGGCGGAGCACCGGCCCGTGAACGACATCGTCGTCGGGCCGCGGAAGATCGGCGGCACCGGCGCCGCTTCGATCGGCCAGGCAAACGTGCTCGTCGGCAGCATCATGATGGACTTCGACACGAAGGCCATGGCCCGCGTCCTGCGCGTCCCTTCGGAGAAGTTCCGCGATAAGCTCATCTCCTCGCTCGACGACTACATGACGACGATCCGCCGCGAGCTCGGAGACGGGGCGCCCACGCGCGAAACGGCGACGGCTCGTCTGGTCTCCCGCTTCTCAGAGGTGCTCGGCGAGCGGGTGGAAGCCTCGGCGCTCTCCCCCGGCGAGCGGGAACGGCTGGATCATTACGCGCAGATCCTCTTCGACCCGGAGTTCGTCTACCGCCAGGAGGGGTGGCTCCAGCCGGGCGTCAAGCTCAAAGACGGCGTGCGCCTGTACGAGGGCGTGCACAAGGCCCCCGGGGGACTCCTCCGCTTCATTTACCGCGACCGGGAGGGGGTGTTCGACGACGTTCTCCTGAGCGGGGATTTCTTCGTGGACCCGCCGGATGCGCTGCAGCGGATCGCACGCTCGCTGCTCGGACGTCCGGCCTCGGAAGAGGTCCTGCGCCTGCTGCTGGAAGAGGGACTCGCACACGCGGCGATGCCCGGGGTCGGGGAGGAGGACTTCCTGCAGGCGTTCCGCGCCGCGAAGGCGATCGAGGCGACGGTCTGAGACCGAAGGAGGTTGATCTGTGATGGAAACGGCGAAGGCAGCATTGACGATCGACGCGAAGGGGCTCGCGTGCCCGCTGCCGGTGATCCGGGCAAAGAAGGGGATCTCGTCGGTGGAGATCGGAGAGGTCATTGAAGTCGTGTCGACCGATCCCGGTTCCATGGCGGACTTCCAGGCCTGGGCCCGCTCCACGGGGCACGAACTCGTGAGTGCGCAGCAGGACGGCAGCGTGTACACCTACCTGATCCGACGCACCAAGTGACGGGAGAGGTGCCAGATGTCCGATGAGGCGAAGAAGTTTCTCTACATCCAGACAACCGGCGTCGAGGCTCCCGAGCGGTCTGCGTCGCCGTTCTTCCTGGCGACAACCGCCGCACTGATGGACCACGAGTCGACCATGGTGTTCACGATCACCGCGACGAGTCTGCTGAAAAAGGGCGCTGCGGACAACCTGCACATCAAGTCGACCGGAGAGAGCCAGAATCTGCGCTTCTTCATCGACCAGGCCCGCGACGCGGGCGTTCGCTTCTTCGTCTGCGCCCCCAGCCTGGACCTCAACGACTGCACGGTCGACGACCTGATCGAGATCGATGGCGTGGTGGGCGGCACGGCACTGAACGAGATGGCGGCAGAGGCGGATGTCGTCATCACCTTCTGAGGGACGCAAGAGCGCGTGGCCTGCCTGGCTGACCGCCCTGCAGCAGATCACCCCCGAAAGCGCCGTGCCCGAGGTGCTGACGGCCCTTGAGCGAGGGCTTGGCGCAGAAGGACATTGGCTTGCGCGGCTGTCGAACACCGTCGCGCTCTTGCGCCGCTACCTGCCGGATCTCTTCTCCGCGGGCTTCTACATCACGGCGCGCCCGGGCACCCATCTCTGGCTCGGACCATACCAGGGACCGCCTACGTTTGCCCAGGTGGAGTGGGGGGACGGGGCCGTCGGCTCCGCGGCGAACGAGCGCGCGGTGCAGATCATCGCGCAGCTCAGGCGCTTCCCCAACTACGTTCCGGCGTACCGGGCGATCCGCTCGGAGATCGCCCTCCCGCTGGTGCGCGACCGCATGGTCCTGGGTGTCCTGGACGCCACCTCAGAGGCCGAGGCGCGCTTTGGCATCGTCGAGGCGGAGTTCCTTTCGCTCTGCGCCGAGCGCATTGTGCGCGCCTGGCCGCAAGGCAGCGCAGGCATCCCCTGACGACCTGCGCCACGCAGCAGACAGGCGACGAGGATGGCGGACCTCCGGCCGGGCCGCAATACCGGATACCAGGGTTCTGCGGGACAGGGCCGGCTATCCGCGCACGTGCCCCGCGCCGCGGACGACGTACTTGTAGCTCGTCAATTCCCGCAGTCCCATCGGGCCGCGCGCATGCAGCTTCTGTGTGGAAATGCCGATCTCGACCCCAAGCCCGAACTCGTAGCCGTCGGTGAAGCGGGTCGAGGCGTTGTGGTAGACGGCGGCTGCGTCCACCTCTGAGAGGAAGACCTCGGCTGCGCTCACGTCCTCCGTCACGATGGCCTCGGAGTGGCGGGTGCCGTACCGCGCGATGTGCGCCAGAGCGGCATCGAGGCCTTGCACCACGCGCACCGCGAGGATGAGTCCCAGATACTCCGTGTCCCAGTCTTCCTGCGTTGCCGCACGGACGCGGGGCTGGTCCTCGCCGCCCAGGATCGCGAGCGCCTGCGGGCAGGCCCGCAGCTGCACGCCGCGCGCCGAAAGGTCCGCAGCGAGGCTCGGCAGCCACTGCTGGGCAACGTCCTCGTGCACGAGCAGCGTCTCGATCGCATTGCAGACGGACGGGCGCTGCGTCTTCGCGTTGACGACGATCTTCCCTGCCATGTCGAGATCCGCCGCGCGGTCGACATAGACGTGGCAGTTGCCCACGCCCGTCTCGATCACCGGCACCAGAGAACGCTCGCCCACGTGGGAGATGAGGCCGGCGCCGCCCCGAGGGATGGCCAAGTCTACGAGGCCCTTTGCGCGGATCATCAGGTCGACGGTTTGTCGCTCGACCTTCTCGATGAACTGGACGGCCCCGGATGGCGCACCGACCGCCTCGAGGCCCGTGTGGATGGCCGCGACCAGTGCCGCGTTCGAGCGCAGCGCCTCGCTCCCGCCGCGCAGCACGGCTGCGTTGCCCGTCTTCAGGGTGATCGCGGCGGCATCTACGGTGACGTTCGGCCGCGACTCGTAGACGATGGCGACCACGCCAATCGGCACGCGCAGCTTCTCGATGCGCAGTCCGTCGGGGCGCACCGCATATTCGAGAAGCTCGCCGATGGGATCAGGGAGGGCGGCGACGGCCTCGAGGCCCTCCTGCATCTGACGGATGCGCTCCTCGCTGAGCACGAGGCGGTCTAGCCGCGCGTCGTCCATGCCTTCGCGCCTGGCTGCGTCGACGTCTTCGCCGTTCGCTTTCAGGATCGCCGCACGCCGCTGCCACAAGGCCTCGGAGATCGCGCGCAGAGCAGCATTCTTCTCGGCGGTCGACAGTCTGCCAAGGGGTCCGAGCGCCCCTCGTGCCGCGCGCAGCCGCTGCGTCACATACGCTTCAAGTCCGCGGTCCCGCGATCCCGACTCCAGCATCGACGGCTGCATCGAGCTCTACCCCCTTCAAGGCGGACATCTCTCTGTGGTGCACCACTCGGAACTCCCGCGCGTGCCCGCCGGACGAACGGTGTTGCAGCCGGGCCTGCAAGTCCCATGAGGAGCAGTTGACGATCCCCTTGCCGATCACGCGCCCCGAAGGCGCGGCGAGCTCGACGACGTCACCCGCCCGGAAGACGCCGGACACCTCAGTGATGCCCGGCAGGAGGAGGCTTGCGGACCGTCCGAGGACGGCAGCCACCGCCCCGTCGTCCAGCGTGAGCCTGCCGCCGGCGCGCTTCGCGTGCAGCATCCAGAGCTTCTTGCGCGGCAGGGGGTCCCGGCGTGCGTGGAAAGTGGTGCCGAGGAGCTCCCCGGCGACGACGCGGCAGAGGACGGAGGACTCGTTCGACGACACGATCACCGTGTCGATTCCGGCGTCCATCGCGATGCGCGCGGCCTCGAGCTTGGTGCTCATTCCCCCGGTGCCGATCCGCGAACCAGGGCTGCCGGCCATCCGGGTGAGGGACTCGGTGACGCTGTAGACGTCCTGGATCCTCCGCGCCGTGGGTACGACGCGCGGGTCTGCGTCATAGAAGCCGTCGGTGTCGGTGAGCAGAACGAGAAGGTTTGCGTCCGCCACCATGGCGACGAGTCCAGCCAGGGTGTCGTTGTCGCCGAACTTGAGCTCGTCGACGGCGACCGTGTCGTTCTCATTGACGATCGGGAGGAGTCCGTGGCGCAGGAGGGTGCTCAAGGTGTTGCGCACATGGACGTAGCGGCGCCGGTCATCGAGATCACCGCGCACGAGCAGGAGCTGCGCCACCTCGATGCCGTGCGGCCCGAAGAGTTCGCGATAGGCGTCGATCAAGAGGCTCTGCCCGACAGCGGCGGCAGATTGCCTCTCGCGCAGGGTAACCTCTCCCGGGCGCCAGCCGAGCCGGCCAAGACCTGCGGCGACCGCGCCGGAAGAGACCAGGATAACCTCCGCACCGCCGCCGCGCAGCAAGGAGATCTGCGCTGCGAGCGACGCCATGCGCTCCGGGGAGAGGAGTCCGTTCGATCCCGTGAGGCTGCTCGAGCCAACCTTCACCACTACCCGACGCGCACCCACCACGAGCCCCTCCGATCGGCGCATGCAACTCTGATGCATATCAATTCATACTTATACCCTACATGACGGGGTGGCGTCAATCGCTGGCTGCCTTGCGGTTGGGACGTGAGAGCACTAGCGGCTGGCCTGCCGATGCGCTGCGGGACGCAAGTTTATGCGCTTGTGCGCATGCTGATGGGCGCAAGGCGTCCGGCTCGGGTGCCGCCGCATTCCGCGAAGGTCAGGCGGGGGTCGATGCAGAACTGTTCTGCCAAGACCGTACGCGTGTTCGAAATTCCCAAGTGGCCGCTTTGGCGGCTTTCTGAGATTCGCAGGGACGGGAAGGCGACCCGAGTGGCGCAGACGCTCCTGATGGTGGGAACGGCCAAGGGCCTGTTCCTTTTTTCTTCGGATAACCGCAGATCGTGGCGGGCGAGCGGTCCGCATTTTCCGGAGACGCCGGTCTACACGGCGGTCTTCGACCCTCGCACAGGGACGCTACTCGCCGGCGTCAACTCTGAGTTCTACGGACCTTCGATCCGGCGCTCGCGGGACCTCGGCGAGACATGGGACGCGGGCGGCTCCGGACTGCAGTACGGGGCCGACGACCCGGAGAAGGTCAGCCGTGTCTGGTCGATCTTCCCGGGCGGCACCGGCGAACCGAACGTCATTTACGCGGGGGTCGAGGCGAGCGGCCTCTTCCGCTCGGACGATGGCGGCGACACCTGGTCGGAGATCGCTTCGCTGCGCGCGCACCCGACCCACGACCTCTGGGGGTAGGAACTGCGTGAAAATATCTAGATGATTCTTGAAACATATGGAGATTTGATCTATGATATAAGCATGCTGGTAAGTATCAAGGAAGCCGCCAGAGAACTGGGCGTATGGCCGGAGACATTGCGTCGCTGGGAAGCCGAGGGGAAGATCGAGCCGCCGATGCGCACCCCCGGAGGGAGAAGGCGCTACGATCTCGCCAAGCTGCGCGGGCTTGCGCCGCACAAGGCGCCCTCGGCGCGCCAGACCCTGCTCTACGCGCGTGTCTCAAGCCACGACCAGAAGGAGGACCTCGTGCGCCAGGTGGCGCTGCTCGAGTCCTTCAGCGCTGCGAACGGCTGGACCTACGAAGTGCTGCAGGACCTGGGTTCCGGCCTCAACTACCACAAGAAGGGCCTTCGCCTCTTGATCAAGCGCATCTGCAGCGGCGAAGTCGGGCGCTTGGTGATTACGCACAAGGACCGCCTGCTGCGCCTGGGCTCCGAACTCGTCTTCTCGCTCTGCGAACAGTTCGGAACGGAGGTCGTGATCGTCAACGCCTCGGAAGAAGCGAGTTTTGAAGAAGAACTCCTGGAGGACGTCCTGGAGATGATCACCGTGTTCTCCGCACGACTTTATGGCAGCCGCAGCCACAAGAACAAGCAGCTACTCGACGCCCTGAAGGCGGCGGCAAACGTGGTGGCAGGTGGGCCTCCACTGGAGGCTCACCCGTGAAGCGAACAGCGAAGTATGCGACCCTTCCCCTCAACCGGGGCAAGCGCAACATGCTGCGCTCTCTGATTGACGCCTTCGCGAACCTGAAGGACCTGGCGCTGCGCACGCTCTCAAGAACCAGGCAGTGGCACTATCTCGACGGTCGCTGGCAGGTCTTGCGCGACGTGATGAAGCCGCGTTACGCAAAAGGTGTGCCCGTCCACCTGCAGGACCAGGCCATCAAGGACGCCGTTCTCACCATGCGTCGCTGGATCGAGTCGGTCATCGCACTCACCCATCTGAAGAAGCGGATCTTCGTACGCTTCGAGAAGCAGCAGCGGCACTACGCATTCTGGCTCCTGCGCAGATACGGGCGGATCGGCGCCGTGCTGCGGGGCGAGGCGCCCGTGCCCAAGTTCGAGATTGCGGCGAGGGAGCGCAAGGAGGTCGTGCGCTTCCTGCACCGGATCCTGCGGCACGCACTGGGCAGGGCGCCGCGCATGAATGTGCGTCGGAGCGTGGCGCTCGACACCTCGCTCTATAGGGTGTTCGAGCACAGAGGGCGCGTGTATGTGGCCATCGCGTCTTCCGTTCGTGGCGAACGCCTTGTGCTGCCGCTGCGCGGCCAGGGGCGAATCTCGGGAGACATCCGCGTGGTGTTCGACATGGGCCGCAGGACCGGGTTCGTGCATATGGCCTACAACGTGCGGGTGCCCGTCCAGCCTGCGACCGGCGCAGCGGTCGGCCTCGACGCCGGCGTGACGGAGGTGCTGGCTGCGTCGAGCGGAGAGAAGTACGGCCACGGCTACGGCGTCCTGCTCGATCGGCTGTCGCAGGAGACGACGGAGACCGGCAAGGCGCGCAACAAGCTCTCCCAGATCGCGAACAGGGCCGAGGAGAGGGGGCGCAAAGCGCGGGCTGCCGGTGGCAGCCCAGGAGATGCGAAGAAAGCCTCGCGCATCCGGCGCCAGAACCTTGGCAGCAGGAAGCTCAACGTGAAGCGCGCACGCGGCGAGGCGGCGGTGAAGACGATGGTGGGTCAGGCGGTGCGCGCGGCGCTCAAGGACCGTCCGTCCGTGGTGGCCGTCGAGGACCTTTCTCACTTGCGGGGACGCACCAAGAGCAGAAGGCTCTCGCGCGTCGTTTCGCGCTGGGCGCGCTCAGTATTGCGCGAGAGGCTAGAGTTCCGTGCCGAGGCGGGACGTTCCCGCCTGGAAACGGTCAACGCCGCGTACACAAGCCAGGCCTGCCCCAATCCGGCGTGCGGCTTCGTCCACAAAGACAACCGACACGGGGACAGGTTTCACTGCCTGCACTGCGGGTGGGATGGTGACGCGGACGTTGTCGCCGGAATGAACCTCCTCGCCAGGGTGGCCGATCCCGAGATTCATCTTTGGACACCCAAGGAGCGGGTGAAGGCCATCCTGGAAGCGAGGTTCCGTCGCCGGAAGGAGACCGGGAACCTGGTTCGCCCTGTGGACCAGGGAAACGGCACACCGCTCCCGGCCGGGCTCCAGAGCAGCCATGCGGGTACAGCTGTCTGACGGTTGCGCCTGAATGGTCCCGCCATGGCCCTGTGGCTTCGGATGCCACAGGAAACACCACGACGGGCGGAGTGCGAACAATCAGCGAAAGACTTTGGTATCCATGAATATCTAAGTCTTTCAGAGCGGCCCGGGCAACGGAGGCAAATGCCTGCACACGATCGCCGTCGACCCGTTCGACCAGGAGCGCTCGAAGGAGGAACCCCCCCCTTGCGCCGCAGCGGCTACGCGATCGCGCTGATGGTCCTTGCAAACCTCTTCTGGAGCGGCAACTACATCGCAGGCAGACTGCTCGGGCCCGCCATGCCGGCGCTCTTTCTGAACGGCGTGCGCTGGGGAGTGTCCGCAATCCTGCTGCTGCTCATCGTGCGCGCGCGCGGCGGCCTCGTACCGCTCCGGCGCGAGGCGGGCCTCTTCACCGTCCTCGGCCTGCTCGGCATGTTCCTCTTCTCCGCCCTGACCTATCTAGGTCTCCAGCAGGTGCCCGCAGCGCAGGCCGGCATGATTTCCGGCCTCATGCCCGTCACGATCATGCTGTTCGGCGCGGTGCTGACCCGGGAGCGGCCGACCCTCCTCGGCTGGATCGGCACGCTGCTCGCCGTTTTCGGCGTCCTCCTCCTGGTCGGTGTCCAGTTCGGCAACGGCATGCCCCTCGCGGGTGCGCTGGAGCTGCTCGCGGCCGCGGTCTCCTGGGGTGCCTATACCGCGCTCGGGCGCAGGGCCAAGGACCGCATGGCTCCGCTGGAGCTCACCGCGGGCGCGGCGACGTTCGGCGCCGTGCCAAGCGTCCTGGCGGGCCTCATCTCCCTGCATGGCGCAACGCTGCACATCACTCTCCTGACCATGCTGGCGCTCGCGTACGTCTGCACGGTGGCGTCGGTGGTCGCGTACTGGGCCTGGAACCAGGGGGTGGCCATCGTGGGGACGGCGCGCTCCGCGCCGCTTGGAAACCTCCTGCCGGTCTTCACTGTCGCGCTCGGCATCGCCTTGCTGGGAGAGCGCGTGACGCTGCTCGAGATCGTCGGCGGCGTCGTCATCGTGGCCGGTGCGCTGCTCTCGCAGATCGAGCCCGGCGGCGCGCGGCGCGTGCAGCGGGACACCGCCACCTGATCGCCAAGGATCCCATCCGCGGCTCAGTAATGCCCGAGCGCGCCGCGGCTGCGGGCCCGCTCGTGCGCCGCCCCGTAGACGGCGTACCCGATCACGAGCCAGAGCAGCATGTTGACGATCCCGAGAAGCAGCCACGCCTCTTCCCCCGGGAAGCTCGACTGCCCGAGCGCCAGGTGGCGCAGCACGCCCATCTGCGGGCCGATCGGGACAACTACCGCGATGTACTTGAAGACGCCCGGAAGGTCCGTGAAGGGCGTCATCACGAGAAACAGCACGCCGAACTGCAGGAGGTTCAGGAACTGGTTCGAGCGTTTGAAGAGGATCGTTACGCTGGCGACTAGGTAGCCGACGCCGAACGAGACCCCGATGGACAGGATCACGGGCACCAGCTCCAGCGGGGAGAAGTGGATGAAGTGCCCGGTCAAGACCATGATCAGCACGAGCGCGAGGCCCGTCAGCACGAAGTCATAGGCGAGATTCGCGACAGAGCGCAGCGCGAAGATCACGCGGATGGGCAAGGGCGCGAGACAGACCTGCTCGAGCGTCCCGTTCTGGGCCTCGTTCGCGATGGCCCAGCCCATGTTGCCGATCGCGCCCATCATCAGCGTCCAGAGCGTATAGCCGATGATGATGTCGCTGAGGCGGCTTCCAAGGATGCCGCGCCCCGCCATGTAGCTGCCGCCGAGGAAGAGCCCGTAGAAGACGATGGAGATGAAGAGGACTTCGCTCAAGAGTTCTGTCGGGTAGCGGAAGAGCTGGGTGAGTTCACGCCGCAGTTCGGCCGCCAGCGCGGTGAGGATCATGGCTGCGCCCCCTCGTTCCCGTCGCCGTGCACATAGTGGCGAAAGACCGCGCCGAGGTCGGCCGTATCGCGGCTGGCGCGGACGATCGGGCATGGCTGCAGCCGCGCGATGACCTCGTAGAAGTCGCCCGGGGAACTGAGCACGACGCGAAAAGCCAGGGACCCGTCGAACTCCGCGTCCCGCTTCGCCAGATACGCGCGCTGCTCCGCGCTCAGATTCCCTGCGAGTTCGAACACATAGGCGTCTCCGCTCAGGCGCTCGCGCACGACATCCGTCGGACCGTGCAGGATCACCGCCCCTTCCCGGATCAGCACCACTTCGTCCGACAGCCGCTGGGCGACCTCCATCTGGTGCGTCGTCAGGAGGATCCCGACGCCGTTCACCCGCGCCAGCTGCTCCACGAGCTGCTGGATGCGGTCCGCGGCGTCGAGGTCCAGGCCGAGTGTGGGCTCGTCGAGCAGCAGAAGGTTCGGGCGGTGCACCAGCGCCGCGCAGATGGCGACGAGCTGCTGCATGCCGCGGCTCAATTGCTGCACCGTCTGGTGCGCCTTCTCTTCGAGGCCGCAGAGGCGCAGGAGCTCGAGCCCACGCTCCCGCGCCTCACGGCGCGGCACCCCGCGAATGCCGGCCCAGTACTCGATGTTCTCTACCGGCGTGAGACGCCAGTAGAGATTGCGGCTGCCCTCGAGCACGGCTCCGAGCTGCCGCCGCGCGGATGCGCCGGCGGTGCGCAGGCTGTGCCCCGCGATGCGCACGTCTCCCGCGTCCATCTTGACGAGTCCCGCGATCATCTTGATCGTCGTCGTCTTGCCCGCTCCGTTCGGGCCGAGGAAGGCAAGGATGCGGCCTGCGGAGAGCTGCAGGCTCACGTCGCGGACGGCGAGCACCTCCGCGCCGCCGCGCCTGCGGTAACTCTTGCGGACGGCTTCCACCTCAAGCAGCACTGAACCGCCTCCCATCCATCAAAGGTGCAGGCGCGACGCGGCCGCGGCCGCCATCTCCCCCAGCTGCGGCAGGAGCGCCGGGAAGGCATACCCGATCTTCCGTGCCGTCCCGGAGGATACACGCAGCGATCCGCCCAGCACATAGGGAGAGCGGCGCGGGTCCTCAGGTGCGGCGACCGCGAATCGGGGGATCTTTCCGAGCCTATCTCCGATCGCGCGGCTGAGTCCCTGCGCGCTCAGGTAACCATCGTTTCCGCAGTTGATCGGTCCCGTGAAGGAGCTCGTTCCCAAAAACCGCAGGAAGTCCGCAGCGTCCCGGGCGGTGATGAACGTGATCTCCTGCTCCTGCGGCGCGACGCCGATCGTCTCGCCGCGGGCGACGCGCGCGACGTGGAAGTCGAAGCGTCCCGTGTAGTCGTCCGTCCCCGAGATCACCATCGTGACCCGCGCGGCGGCCAGGGGAAAGGGGGCGTGCCGGAAGAGATAGGCCTCCGCCTGCCGCTTGCCCTCGGCGTAGTCGTAGTCGGTGGCATCGAGGTCATACGGGTAATCCTCCGGCTGAAAGCCGCCCTCCTCCAGATCAGCGTCCTGGAACGGGTACACAGCCATCGACGACGTGAGGATGTAGCGCCCAGCGCGGTCTCCCAGCGCATCGAGCGCCCCCTTCGCGTCGCGGGGCGTGTAGCAGATCTGGTCGTAGACGAGGTCGTACTCCCGCCCGCGCAAGGCCTGCGCGAGCGCCCCGTGGTCGCGGCGGTCCGCGCGGATGCGCTCCACCTGCCCGCATGAGCCGTCCTGCGCCTGGCCGCGGGTCACGAGCGTGAGACTGTGACCTTCCTCGAGCAGGCGCTGCGCGAGGCGGCGCCCGAAGAATCTCGTCCCCCCAAAAATCAGCACCCGCATGCCGCGAGGACCTCCTCCATGTGCACCAGCGCTCACTCGATGACCGCGCCGCGCGACCTTGCGAGCGCCAGCGCGCCTGCAAGATCCAAGCGCACGCCGGTGAGGTCGAGCGTCCCGAGATCGACGCCCTCCAGCTGCGCGCCGCGCAGGTCCGCCCGCTGCAGCTTCGCGCCGTGCAAGACGGCCTGGCGGAGGTCCGCTTCGCGCAGGTCGACCCCCTGCAGGTTGCAGCCGGAGAAGTCGGCCTCGCGCAGGCGCAGGCCGCGCAGGCACAGCCTGCGCAGGTCGAGTCCGCGCAGAGAGCAGTACGACCAGTCTCCCCCCTGCACTTCGAGCCCGGCGAGTCTTGCCTCGTCGAAGCGGCTGCCGGTCAGGCGGCACTCATGCAAAAGCCCTCCGAGCTGTGCCGCAGAGCCGCGGAAATCGCAGTTCAGGAACGAGGAGTTGCGGGCCGCGATACCGTTCAGATCGCTGCCGGCGAAGCTGCAATCGGAAAAGATACAATCGCTGACGCTCGCCTCGACCCACCTGGTACCGCTGAAGGTGCATCGCTCGAAGCTGCAGGTCTGCAGGTGAGAGGTGCTGAAGTCCTGCTTCGAAAAGTCTTGCCCGGCGAAGTGCTGCCCTTCGCACTGCAACATTGGATTCCCCCCACGCTATGGTTCCACGGCCCTGCCGCACTTCCTGGCGCCGCTGGATAGGGCCTCCAGGCGTACCGCAAGGCGCCTTCCGGCCAGACTGAGATGGGAGGAGAGCGCATGCGCATCGCGGCACTCTACGACATTCACGGGAACCTGCCTGCGATGGAGGCGGCACTGCAAGCCTGCCGCGGGGAAGGGGTGGCCGCCGTGGTGATCGGCGGCGACATCGCCGCGGGTCCGCTACCCTCCGACACGCTCGACGTGCTGATGGCGCTCGGGCCCTGGGCGGTGCCGATCCAAGGACCGCTCGATCGGGCGGTCGTATCCGCGTACGACCTTTTGATGGCCGGCAAGCGGCAGGAACTCGCCTCCTGCGACCCCATCGCCGCCTGGGCCGCTGGCCGCATCACCGCAAGGCACCGCGACTTCCTCGCGGGGCTGCCGCAAGAGGTCGTCCTGCCGGCCAGCGAGCTTGGCGACATCCGCTTTTGCCGCCAAAGCGCAGGCGACGGGGCCGACTCGCAAGCGGCCGAGGAAGAGGCCCTGCGCTCGCTCCTTGCGCGCCATCCAGAACGGACTTTGGTCTGCGGCGGAACGCACAGAGCCGCTCTGCGCAAGGAAGATGGCAAAACGCTCGTCGACCCCGGCAGTGTCGGGCTGCCGGAGGATGACGCCCCCGGCGCCTATTGGGCGGTCTTCGGCCCGGACATCGCGCTGCGGCGGACAGACTACAACCTGCGCAGCGCGGCACGGCGCATAGGGCGGTCCGGCATGCCGGACGCGCGGGCTTTTGCGCAGACGTTCGTGCTCAAGCAAGCCTGACGCACATGCTCCTCGCGCCCTGCAAGCGGTCAGTAGGTGGGGCTGCCGGAGATCTCGCGCCAGGTCTGTCCGCCGTCTGATGTCGCGTAGACGCTGCTGCCGGCAAGGATCCAGCCGTGCTGCGCGTCGGAAAAGCTGACATCGGAAATGGCCAGCTGGTCGCCAAACGCCATCGGTTCCCAGGTCGCGCCCTGATTCGTACTCAGCCACAGATGCGTCGGGGACCACATCCAAAGCAGCCCGCCCGGACCTGAACGCAACCCCAGGGGCAGGGCCTGCCCCTGGGACCAGTGCGGGATGGCCACGGGGCACCAGGCACCGCCGCGCTGCAGCCAGAGGTACGGGGTGCCCGGCGAGAGGGAGATCGCCTGCATGTCCCCGCCGAACCCATGAACAAAGACTTCGCGTTCTGTCGCCGTGCCGACGGCCATCACTCCGCCGCCTGAGCTCACCGCGACGGCCACGGGCGAGAACGGCGCAGGCACCGCCTGCCAGGTCTCGCCGCCGTCTACCGTGGCAAAGAGGGTCCGGCCGGCGCCCGGCTTGTAGGCAACAAGGTAGCCAGTGTCGGCGTTCAGCATGCCGAGGGCTGCCGGGTAGTAGCCGGGCGGTGCCGCCGCTGCGGCCCACGTCAGCCCGCCGTCCTCGCTCCGGTAGAGCGTGTTCTGGCCGAGGACGAGATAGGTGCGCGGGCCGACGACGGCAAGGTCCGAGATCTGCACGGGCGCCCGGCCGGACATCTGCCAACTCTGGCCGCCATTCGAGGTGGTGAGGATGAGTGTGCCGTCGTACGCCCAGCCGGCGCCGACGCCGTCGAGCGGAGAGAGGAACGTGAGCGCCGTCGCCGGGCTGAGCGGCGGGTAGACGATCGTCCAGGTCCGCCCGCCGTCCTCTGTGGTGGCGAGGGGAGGGCCTTCGCCGTAGAGCAGCCACCCGTGCAAGGGGTCAGAGAACCCGACCGAAAACGCGTTGTCTGCCCCAGGAGCAAACGGAGGTTGCCAGACGGGGTGCCAGGTCGCGCCGCCGTCGGTTGTCGCGTAGATCCCTCCGCGGTCAAGGCCCATCCAACCGTCGAGCGTGCTCAAGAAGAACAGCGACCGTACGGTGCCGGAAAGCGGCAGGGCGCCGCCAGGCGCCGCGGCCCCGGCTGGTGCGGGCAGCAGGACGGAAGCGACGAGAGCCCAGTGGACGCCGCCGTCCGTCGTGCGGTATAGAGATTTCGCCTGCATGCCGGACCCTGCCTGGCCGCCGCAGAGCAGAAACCCATCGAGGGGTGTCGGGAACGAGAGGGCGAATATCTGCGTGCCGCAAGGCATCGGGTACTGCGTCCAGGTCTGGCCCCCGTCCGCGGTTGCGAGCAGGTCTCCGAATCGCGTCCCGCCCGCGGCGCGGACGGTGCCGCCGACGTAGCCGACGGACGGGCTGACAAAGCTGATGCTCTTCCCGGCAAAGCCCTGCGCGGAATAAACCGATTGCCACGTCGCTCCGCCGTTCTTTGTCGCCACGACCTGGGTCGACGTGCAAGTCTGGTGCTTGCAGACCGAGAGCAGCGCGTAGGCGGTCTGCATGCTGGAGGCGCTAAGTTCTACCGCCGGATTCGGCGTCACATAGAGGGTCGTCCAGTGCCTGCCGGCATCTGTCGTCCGCGCGATGGCGGTCCCGTGCAGCAATTGTTCGATGGCCCAGCCGCCATACGGCCCGACCATCTGCACATCTGTCAGGAGCGGGTACTGCACGAGCGTGCCGGAGATCACGATCGGGTCCATGGCCTGGAGTGAGCCGGCGAAGGCCGGGCGCAGTGAGGCAGCGGCGCGCGCCGGGGGCGCGGGTCTTGGGTGGGAACGAGGCGTCGCGCTTTGGCTCGCGCACCCGGAGAGCGCGGCCGACAGCGCGATCAGCAGCGCCGCGAGGCACCTGCCCGACGTTTGCAAGCCGCTCCCTCCCCGGACTGATCGTTTCTCGCCCGCGATCTGAGAACCTCTCTACGAGGACGGTACCGCAGGGCGCAGCCACGCAGTGATCAAAAGCCCTGCGAAGACGAATGCGGCGGCCACCGCGGACGCTGCGGCGAAGCCCCCGGTGCGGCCGATCAGGTAGCCGCTCAGGGCCGGCGCAACGACGGAGGCCAACATCCCGACGAAGTTCAGAAGGCCGAATGCCTGCCCATAGCCTGCCTCGGGAAGGCTCGACGTCACCTCGCTGAGGATCAGGGGATCGAGCACGAGCTTGCCGGTACCGCCATAGACGGTCAGCAGCAGCAAAATGACGGCAGGGTTGTGCGCTGCACCAAGCAGCGCGAGGGAGATGCCCGCCGCAGCCAGCAATCCGCGGATCTTGCGCAGGCGCTGCGCGCCCGCGGGTCCCCGCGCGCTCCAGAGGATCGTTGCGGGAAGCGCGACGATTGTAGGCCAGGCGGCCGCCGCTCCGAGCGCGAGTCCGCGCCAGGGGACGAGGCCCGCGAGCGTGTACGGCAGCCAGGCGAGCAGGAAGAAAAACGCGTAGAGAGAGCAGAAGTTCAGGGCGAGCAGCAGCGCGAAGCGGCGCCGCCCCATGCTCGGCGGGGACTGCGGGACGCTGCCCACGGGCGCTCTGCTCGTGCGGACGTCCCTTGGGGTCGCCATGTAGAGCACGGCGCCGACCAGGACCGTCAGCGCCCCCAGCAGCCAGACGGGGGTCTGCCAGGACGACCTGCCGAGCCCCGTCGCGACGAGATATCCGAGTGCGATCCCGGCGCCCATCCCCGCCGTGATCACCGCGTTCGCGAGCGGCAGGTTGCGCTGGGGGATGCGCCGGGCGGTGACGGCGAACTGGGTCGGGTAGTAGAAGCCTTGGAAGAGGCCCGCGAGGGCGGAAAAGGCGAGCAGGCTGAGGTAGTTCGGCGCCAGCGCCGTCAGGGCGATGAAGACGCCGAAACCGATGTAGCCCACGCCGAGCAGGGTGCGTGGCGATACGCGGTCGGCGAGCCGGCCGGCGGGGATCTGGACGGCCGTATAGGTCAGGAAGAACGCGGTCGACAGCAGCCCGAGCGCGGCCGGTCCGACGTGAAAGAGTTGGCCGAAGTCTCGCAGCAAGGGGCTGAGCACCGCGCGGTCGGCATAGACGAACAGCCAGCCTGCGGCCCCGAGCAGCGCCCAGGGCAGCCAGCGGAGGTCACGGTCGGGTCGCAGCAAGAGCGGCACCTCGCTCAGAAGGTTCCTGCAAAGACCGCCGATGTCCTCTAAAACGCGCCGCAGCGAGCGCCGAGGCGCCCGCTGCGGGATGTCGCGCCAGGAGACTTCGGGGTGGGCCGCCGCTACCTCGTGGCGCTGGTCTCCACGAGCGCGTAGTCGGCAGCGGTGGTGGCGTCGTTGCCTTCAGGCACGCGCGCGGCGCGCAGCACCCAGGTCAGCACGACGACGACCACGAGGTTGGCGATGAGCGCCCAGAGCCCCGCGTATCCGGCCACGCCGCCAAGCGCGAAGACCGAAGACGTGAAGCCGCTGGAGGCCGCCATTACCGTGCCGACGACCATGCCGACGAGCCATCCGAAGATCAGAGCCGTGCGGTGCATCCAGCGCGTGTAGAGGGCGAGCACGATGGCCGGCAGCGTCTGCAGGATCCAGATGCCGCCGAGCAGCTGCAGCTGGATGGAGAACGTCGTCGGGATGAGGATGATGAACGCCAGCGCGCCCAGCTTCACCACGAGCGACGTGACCTTCGCCGTCTTGGCCTCCTGCTGGTCGCTCATCTTCGGGTTCACGTACTCACGCCAGATGTTGCGGGAGAACAGGTTCGCCGCGGCGATCGACATGATCGAGGCCGGTACCAGCGCACCGATCGCGATGGCTGCGAACGCCACGCCGGCGAACCAGGACGGGAACATCTTGAGGAAGAGCGCCGGAACGGCCGCGTTCGGGCTCGTCACGTTTACGTGGGCGGCAAGCGCCATGTATCCGAGGAGGGCGATGAACCCGAGCAGCAGCGAGTAGATCGGCAGGAACGCCGCGTTGCGCTTGATGGTCCGCGGCCCGTTGGAGGCGAAGACGCCCGTGAGGGCGTGCGGGTAGAGGAATAGCGCCAGCGCGGAGCCGAACGCCAGTGTGCCATACGCGGCGAAGAGAGGCGGGCTCAGCAGGAGCGAGCCTGGGGGCGTGTGCGACGGGAGCTGCTGTGCCGCGGACTGGAAGATCGCCGCGAAACCGCCGAGGCGGGACGGGATCACGATCAGCGCCACGATGATCGTCAGGTAGATGAGCACGTCCTTGACGATCGCGGTCAGCGCCGGCGCCCGAAGGCCGCTGGTGTAAGTGTAGGCTGCGAGGATCACGAAGGCGATGATCAGCGGCAGGTCGTTCATCCAGCCGGTTCCGGTGATGCCCATCGCCGCCAGCACGTATTGGATGCCGACGAGCTGCAGGGCGATGTACGGCATCGTCGCGAGGATGCCCGTGATCGCGACGGCGAGGGCGAGGCCGCGGCTCTCGAAGCGGCCCTTCACAAAGTCGGACGGGGTGATGTAGTTGTGCTTCTTCGCCACTGCCCACAGCCTGGGCATGACGAGGTAGACGAACGGGTACACGACGATCGTGTACGGCACCGCGAAGAAGCCCAGGGCACCCTTGCCGTAGACGAGTCCCGGCACTGCGATGAACGTGTATGCGGTGTAGAGGTCGCCCCCGAGCAGGAACCAGGTGATGAGGGCTCCAAAGCTCCGCCCTGCGAGGCCCCACTCGTGCAGGACGTCAAGGTCCCCGGCCCGCCAGCGCGCCGCCAAAAAGCCGACCACGGCGACGAACAGGAAGAGCACGAGGAAGACGATCAGTGCTGTCCAGTTGACCATATCGCTCGCGCCTCCTTATCGTGCGATGAGATACACCAGGAGAGTGATGATGCTGGAGATGATCACCCAGAGAAACTGATACCAGTAGAAGAACGGGAAACCCCACAGGGTCGGGGTCGCGGCAGCGTAGAACGATGGGAACAGCGTGCCGATGAAGGGAATGATGAGCAGTAGATACCAGCCTTTGCGTCCAGCGCTAGCGCGCTCGGGTTCCATATCTCCATCTCCTTCCTGCAAGGCGTGCGAGCCCGAAATCTCCGAACGGGCACTCCGGAAGGTCCCTATGTCGCTCCCGAGATGCCCATTCGGCAAACGTGTTCGCCCAGCTTGTGAAGTTTCCTCCTGCGCGGGTGCGGGATGTGCATGCACGGTGGCATTTAATAGAGGAGCGAACATGGCGGAACTCCAGGAGAAGCTCGCAGCGGAGAGAACGTTTCTCGCGTGGCTCCGCACATCCATTTCCATCATGGCGTTCGGGTTTGTCGTCGCGCGGTTCGACTGGTTTCTCCACCGCACCACATCGACGACAGGCACATTCCTCGGGGCGCTCCTGACCGCCGTTGGCGGTCTCTTCGCCGTGCTGGCGGCCGCGCGATTCTGGCACGAGGCGCGCCACCCTTCGAGCGTGCACCCGGGGCCGGGGCTCGCGGTCGCTGCGGGCGGGGCGGTCGCGCTCAGCGCAGTCTTGCTTACCGTCTACCTTTTGGTGCATCGTTTGCTGGTATAGGCAGACCTTGTATGCCGAGGCAGACAACGGGGCCCTCGTGTGGTAAAGTAAACTTGCACACGGGTATAGCGGGAGTGAACAAAAATGGCGCTTAAGTCTACTGGCATCGTTCGCAAGGTGGACGACCTTGGCCGCGTAGTGCTTCCGATTGAGCTGCGCCGTACGCTCGGCATCACCGAAAAGGACTCGCTGGAGATCTACGTCGACGGCGAGCAGGTGATCCTCAAGAAGTATGAGCCTGCATGCATCTTCTGCGGCAACGCCTCGGAAATGACGCACTTCCACGGGAAGAACGTCTGCCTTGGATGCGCTGCGGAACTGCAAGCGATGAGCGAGCGCGCAGGTTAAGAACAGCGATAATCTGCAGAGCGCTCCGGCCACGGCCGGGGCGCTCTGCGTCTTTTCTCCGGCGCACAGTTTCTGTTCACGGGCCGGCTCGCGACAGAAAGACGCCTCGAGGACCTGAGGCTCTCAGCGCAGTGGAGGGGCTGTGCTTTGGCATGGCAGCCGCGACAGACCGGCTGGAGGCAGCGGGCCTGTCGGCCCGCGCCCGCGCCGCAATGCGCTAGCGCACGGCCCGCAGCGCGAGGAGCACGCCCCAGATGCCGCGCCTCTTGATCTGCGGCTCCCATCCTGCTGCGCGCAGGAGGGCGACCGGGTCGCGGTTCAGGTTGCACGCCGTTCCGCGGTAGAAGCCGGGAGCGATCCGGTCCAAGAGCTTTCCCACGAGCGTGCGGTCTCCGCGCCCGTGTTCCGCGAGCAGCAGGACGCCGCCTGGGCGGAGTACCCGGCGCATCTCCCGATAGGCGGCGACGGGATCGGGGAAAGTGCAGCCCGCGAACGTTTCGGTCACCGTGTCAAAGCTCGCGTCGGCGAAGGGGAGCGCGGCCGCGTCGGCCTCTTCGAGGTCGGCGCGGATCCCGAGCGAACGGGCGCGAGCCTTTGCGTACTCGAGCATTTCAGGACTGAGGTCTACGCCCGTCAGGTCGATGCCGGGCGGATAGTACGGGAGGTTGAGTCCCGACCCGATCGCCACCTCCAGGGTCCTGCCGTGCGCTCCGGCTGCGACCATGCGTCGCAGGCGGGCGAATCCGAGCAGGGAGAGCAGGGCCGGTTCACGCTGGAAGAAGCGCGCATTTTCACGGTAGCGTTCGCGCACAAAGGCGCTCCCGTCCGGCTCGCCTGCCATCTAGATGATGGTCAGGAGGCGGGCCATCTCGAGCGCCGTCCTGGCCGCTTCCTCGCCCTTGTTCTCCTTGAGACCCGCGCGTGCGAGGCCCTGTTCGACCGTGTCCACCGTGAGGACACCGAAGCCTACCCCGACCTTCGCGCCCAGGGCGACCTGCTGCACGCCTTGCGCGCACGCCTGCGCAACCACCTCAAAGTGGTAGGTCTCTCCGCGCAGCACGACACCCAGTACGACGATGGCATTCAGCTGGCCCGTCTCCGCGAGCCGCCGCGCGGCGGCCGGGAGCTCGAACGCCCCGGGGACGCGCACCAGCACGATGTCGTCTTCCTTCACGCCGGCCTCGATCAGGATCTCATGCGCCCCTTCGATCATCTGCCGCACCAGCATCTCGTTGTACCGGGCGGCCACGATGGCGACGCGGAAGCCTGTACCCTGCGGCTTGCCGCGCAGTTCCCGCAAAGTCCTCTCTCCCTTGCTACTCGGTCAGCAGGTGACCGAGCTTGCTGCGTTTGGTCTCGAGATAGCGCTGGTTCTCGGGACGATGCGCAATCTCGATGGGCACGCGTTCGACGATCTCGATGCCGTACCCTTCGAGAGCGGCGACTTTGCGGGGATTGTTTGTCAGGAGCCTCAGCTTGTGCACGCCGAGGTCGACGAGAATCTGCGCGCCGATGCCGTAGTCGCGCAGGTCCGGGGGGTAGCCGAGGCGCAGGTTCGCCTCGACGGTGTCGAGGCCGCTGTCCTGCAGCGCATAGGCCTGGATCTTCGGAGCGAGCCCGATGCCCCGGCCTTCGTGACCACGCAGGTAGATGAGCGCCCCGCGCCCTTCGCGGTCGATCTGCATCAGGGCCTCCGCCAACTGGTCGCCGCAGTCGCAGCGCAGCGACCCGAGCACGTCGCCGGTCAGGCACTCGGAGTGCATGCGGCAGAGCACCGGCTCCCCGTCGGTGATGTCCCCCTTGACGACCGCGAGGTGCGAATTCTGGTGCAGCACGTCCTCATAGGCGATCGCGCGGAAGTGGCCGAACTTCGTCGGCAGTTCGGCCTCGCCGACGCGCTGGATCAGCCGCTCGGTCTGGTGACGGTAGCGGATGATGTCGGCGATCGTCACGACGTTCAGACCGTGGCGCTGCGCAAACGCGAGAAGGTCGGGCGTGCGGGCCATCGTCCCGTCGTCGTTCATCACCTCGCAGATCACCCCGGCCGGCGCGAGCCCGGCCATCCGTGCGAGGTCCACCGCGGCCTCCGTGTGCCCGGCGCGCTTGAGGATGCCGCCCGGCTGGGCCTCGAGCGGGAAGATGTGGCCGGGCTGCAAGAAGCCCTCCGGGCCCACCTTAGAGTCCGCGGCGAGACGCGCCGTCAGCGCGCGGTCCGCCGCCGAGATGCCGGTCGAGACGCCGCGCGCGTCGATCGAGACGGTGAATGCCGTTTCCCAGTGCTCCGTGTTCTGCAGCACCATCGGCGGCAGCCGCAGCTGGCGTACGCGCTCGGCCGAGAGCGGCAGGCAGATGAGCCCGCGTCCCTGCGTGGCCATGAAAGTGATGATCTCCGGGGTGACGAGTTCCGCCGCCGCGACAAGGTCTCCCTCGTTCTCGCGGTCGGCGTCGTCGATGACGATGACCATCCTTCCGGCGCGGATATCGGCGAGTGCATCCTGCACATTGGCGAACATTGCTATGCCTCCTCGGGTCGGTGCAAGGCTTCAAGGTACCGTGCGATCACGTCGACTTCGAGATGGACGTCGTCGCCCGCCGCTCGCGCCAAGAGATCGGTGTTACGGTAAGTGTGGGGGATGATGGCGAAGGAAGCGGTCCCCTCCGCGTAGTCTGCCACGGTCAGGCTGATTCCGTTGACGGTGAGAGAACCTTTCTGCGCGATGTACCGCCGGAGCTGTGCCGGAACGGCGATCCGCAGGCGATACCCGTCGCCTTCCGGCAGGAGGCACTCGAGCTGCCCGAGCCCGTCGACGTGGCCCTGCACGATATGTCCTCCGAGCCGGTCCTGCAATCGCATGGCGCGCTCGAGATTGACCGGCGCCCCCGGGCCCCACGTTCCGAAGGCGGTGCGGCGCAGCGTCTCCGGGCTGAGGTCGGCAGCGAATCCGGACCCGTCCCGCTCCACGGCCGTCAGGCAGCAGCCCGACACCGCCACGGACTCCCCGATCTCGAGGTCGGCGCCGAACGATGCGAGCACGCGCAGGCGCGCTCCTTGCGCCGACTCGTCGATGGACAGGATCTTGCCGACTTCCGAAACCAGGCCGGTGAACACGTCATCAACCTCTTTCCACGTTCGCGCTGCAGCAGATGTCCCGCCCGTACTGCCGCCACTCGATATCTCGCAGGCGGACGCCCTCCGCCGGACGCACCGCGCCCAGCCCGGCGACGGCGGCCGGTGCGCCGGCCCCTCCGATCACGAGCGGCGCGAAGAAAGCTTGTACGCGATCGACGAGGCCCGCGTCGAACAGGCGTCCCAGTAGAGTCGGGCCGCCCTCCACCAGCACAGAGAGGACATCCCGGCGGGCGATCTCCGCAAGAACCTGCGACAGCGGCAATTCCGGGCCTGGCGGGAAGAACAGAAGTTCCGCGCGGTCGCCGAGGGCTGCCTTGCGCTCTGCGGGGGCATCCTCCGCAGCACAGATCAGAGTGCGTCCCGGCGCGGAGAGGATGCGCGCCTCGGGCGGGGTGCGCAGTGCCCGATCAAGCACGACGCGGAGGGGATGCTCGCCGGATGCGTCGCGCACCGTGAGCTGCGGATCGTCGGCCAGCACCGTCCCGATCCCCACCATGACGGCATCATGGTCGGCGCGCAGCCGGTGCACTTCCTGGCGCGCCTCCGGGCCCGTGATGTAGAGGCTCTCGCCCGTTCGGGCCGCGGCGTGTCCGCAGAGGGCGCTCGCCCATTTGGCGGTGACGAGCGGACGCCCTTCCCGCCGCCAGGTGAAATACGGCCGGTTCATCTCCTCGGCGGCGGCGGCCTCCAGGCCGACCGCAACCTCGATACCTGCGGTACGCAGCTCTGCGATGCCGTTGCCTTGCTCCGCCGGGTTCGGGTCCTCGATCGCGGCGACCACGCGAGTGACGCCGGCTGCGATGAGGGCCTGGGTGCAGGGGGGCGTTCGGCCGAAATGGCGGCAGGGCTCGAGCGTGACGTAGAGGGTCGCGCCTTTTGCCGCTGGACCGGCTTCGTGGAGCGCGGCGATCTCCGCGTGCGGAGTGCCGGGTCCGCGATGCCATCCCTGGCCAACGACCTGACCGTCCTTCACCAGGACGGCGCCGACGCGGGGGTTCGGCGACACGCGCCCTTGCGCCCGCGTTGCGAGCGCGAGCGCAGAGTGCATGTGGTGGAGGTCAGTGGAAGACATGCGATCACCTTCCGCAGCAAATGTGAAAGACCCAAGGAGTGTCCTTCCTCAGGTCGCAGGGCATGAAGCCATACAGCCCCTTCTTCCATCCCGACTCTAACGGTCGGCCCCGGATTTTCACCGGATCGGCCCCAGTTGCCTGGGGTTCGCGGGCTCGGCCTTGCGGCCATCACCGCCGGTACGGAATTTCACCGGACCCTGAAGGAGGATATCGCGCCTATGCATTTGGTGCCGTCATCCTACCACTTGTATGCGCGATCCGGCAAGGATCTGCGGCCCGGGCGCGCGTGTACCCATGGTGACGGCACGGCTCCAGCGGCGGCAGGTGGACGTTCTGCTCCTGAGCCGTGACGAGATGTTATTACCCTGCGGGGAGCGGGCTTCATGCGAGCCGCTCTGCGCTCCCGGCATCCTCTTCCCCGCGCACGCCGGCCGCGTACTGCGCGAGGCGCCGCGCTGCCCGCGCGAAGACGGAGTTCGGGCGGTAACCGCCATCGCCATCGTCGCCGGCCGCAACTCCCGTCAGGAGTTCGATGCCCTCGTCGATCGACGCGATCGCGTAAATGTGGAAGCGCTCCTCCTGGACGGCCTGCAGGACCTCGGCGGACAGCATCAGGTCCGGGACGTTCTGGCGCGGGATCATGCAGCCCTGCGTGCCTGTGAGGCCCTGCGCCGCGCAGACGGCGTAAAACCCCTCGATCTTCTCGTTGACCCCGCCGATCGGCTGGATCATGCCGTTCTGGTCCACCGAGCCGGTGACGGCGATGTCCTGGCGGACCGGCAGGTCCGCAAGATCCGACAGAACGGCGTAGAGCTCGGTCGAGGACGCCGAGTCGCCTTCGATGCCGCCGTAGTTCTGCTCGATCGTGAGGCTCGCCGAGAGCGAGAGCGGCTGCGTGCGGCCGAACCTCCAGCCGAGATATCCGGAGAGGGTCAGGACGCCCTTGGAGTGGATGGGTCCAGAGAGCTGGATCTCCCGCTCGATGTCGATCACGCCCGCGCCTCCGCAGTAGGTGCGGGCGGTGATGCGCGCAGGCAGGCCGAACTCCTCTTCGCCCTGCGTCAATACGGTGAGCCCGTTGACCTGGCCGACGCGGCCGCCGCGCGTCTCGATGCGCACCGTGCCGAGGGAGATCTGCTCGAGCATGCGTTCGCGCAGGAGGCCGCCGCGAGCTCGCCGGCTGTCCAGCGCGCCTTCGACATGCTCCGCGGCGATGGCCGCCGCCTCCTCGGCGGATGCCGCCGCCTCCGCCTCGACGGCGAGCTCGATGATTGCCGCCATGCGCGTCGAGAGCCTGCGGCGGCCCCCCGCGAAGCGCGACGCCTGCTCGATCAGGCGTGCCGCACCGGCCGCGGTGAACGGGCGAAGCCCGTGGGACTGGGAGAGGCCCGCAAGGAAGCGGACGAGCGCGGCGCGGTTCTCCGGCGAGTTCGGCATGTCGGGTGCGAAGTCGACGCGTACCTTGAAGAGCTTTCGAAACTGCTCGTCCATCTGGCGCAGCTCGTGGTAGGCGGCTACGGGCCCGACCAGCACGACCTGCAGGTCGAGCGGGATGGGCGCGGGCTGCAGCCCCAGCGTCGGCGTCGGGCGGTCCTCCTGGCCGATGTTCTCGATCCGGGCACTGCGGTGGAGGAGCGCGCGTTTCAGTCCCTGGTATGCCAGGGGGTTCATCAGCAGTTCTCTCGCAGGCACGATCAGGTAGCCGCCGTTCGCCCGGTGTACCGCACCGGGGCGGATCAGGGTGAAGCCGGTGCGGAGGCCGCCCGCCGCAGACTGCTCATATGCGATGCTGCCCATCAGGTTGTAATAGGCGGGGTTTGCCTCGTAGACCACAGGCACTTCACCCTCGCCGCGCACGACGAAGGCGTTCACGGCGAACCACCCGGGATCCTCCGGCGGCTGTTCGCCGTCCCGCGGCACAAGCAGCGGCAGCCATTCGGGAATCCTGCGGTAGAGTTCCCGCAGGTGATCGCGCAGCGCCGGCTCCTCGAACTGGCGCTCCATCCGCTCGAAGAGCGGCTGGCAGGTGTACGCGGCGAGCGCGTGGGCGAGTTCCTGCAGCTTGGCTTCGGATGCCTGCTGCAGGTCATGGGCGCGGCGGAGGAACGCCTCGCCGAGCTTTTGCACCTTCTGGCCCGCCTGCTCGAGGGCTTCGCGCCGTTCGGCGGACAGCTCCTGCACCTCTTGCGCCGAGAGCGGCTGGCCGTTCTCAAGCGGTTTCGTCGTCAGCCCCGTGGAGCTTGGCTGAACGGAGAAGCCGAGTTCCAGCGCGTTCTGCTGGAAGCGGGAGAACTCCGCGTCCGCCTCCTGGGCGAAGACGGTCAGCGCCTGCTCGCGTGACGCGGCATACTCCTCCGAGGCGAACGCCTGCGGCAGCCGCTGCTGACACTCGCGCTGCAACTGGCGCAGCGCCTGCTGAAAGCGTGGCCCCTGACCCGCAGGCACTGCGGCGGCTTGCGGCGAAGATGGATCTTGGAAGTTCGGCAGGTAGAGCCAGTCTTTCGCGGGCGGCAGGTCTCCCGCCGCCTCCCGCAGACGCCTGCGCGCATAGGTGGTGCGCCCCGTGCCCGTCGGGCCGGAAAGGTACACGTGGTAGCCGTGGCGGCGCAGGGAAAGGGCGAGCGACATCGCCTCCTCCGCCCGGGGCTGGCCGATGAGCTCCTCTCGCGTGTCGAGTTCCGCGGTTGTGCGAAAGCCGAGTTCGGTCGGATCGAGAGTCCAGCGCAGCGCATCGATCGAGAGCGGCTGCACAGCCATGAGACCACCTCTCGGCTGGGTTTCGGAATGCGCAAGGGGACTCCTGCAGGAAGGGGCTGGCTCCTTGGAAGCGGAGTTGCGGAGGGAATTGCGCCAGGCCGTGCGGCGAGGCGCGAGGGAAGGACTCCTGCGCGGAACGTTCGGCAATGTCTCTGCGC
>JAKAPV010000148.1 GCA_021806845.1 Bacillota bacterium
GTGCTGGCGGCCGTCTTTCACAACCGGCCGCGCAACAGGGAATAGCGGGAAGAGGCTTTGCACTCCGCTGGGAGAAGTAGAGAGCGGGAGGCGGTTTTTTGCGCCCGACCCGCATCGTCCTGCCGACGCCATATGCCGTCGGCCCGGTGAACGCGTATATCTTTCCCGATGAGCCGGTCACCATCGTCGACCCGGGCCCGCTCTACGGGCCTGCCCAGGATGCGCTGGAGCGCGGCCTCCAGGAGCTCGGCGTCGACCGCGGCCGCATCGCACGCATCCTGGTGACGCATCACCACCCGGACCACAGCGGCTATGCGCCGGCGCTTGCGGCGGAGACCGGCGCGGAGATCTGCGCGCACCCCGACGCGATCGCCCGCATACGAAGGCCGTTCGGAGATCCCGAGGCGACCGAGTGCCTCCTCCGCCGTCACGGCGTACCCCACGAGGTGCTGCGCGGGATGGACAAGGAACTGCAGCGCATCGTCTCCCATATAGCGCCGCTGGAGGCGGCGCGCGAAATCTGCGACGGCGAGCGCGTGCGCGCTGGTGAGGAGGAACTTCTGGCGGTGCTGGTGCCGGGTCACGCACCGGGGCATCTCGCCTTCGTCGGCCAGGGTTTCATCATCAGCGGCGATACGGTCATCGCGAACCTCACGCCAAACCCGGTGCTCGAAGTGGACGCATCCGGCCGGCGCAAGTCCCTGCCGGAGTACATCGAGAGCATCAAGCGGCTGCAGTCCTTGCCGAACCTGCCGATCCTGCCGGGGCACCGGGACGAGATCGAGGATCCGGCGCCGTTGCTCGCGCGGTACCTCGAGCAAATCGCCGAGCGCAGGGAGCGGGTGCTCTCCGCGCTCGGCGACCGGACGGTGCAGGCCTTCGCGCTCAGCCAGGAGTTCTTTCCCATGCGGCGCGGGGCAGATCCCTTTCTCGCGCTCAGCGAGGTGCTGGGACACCTGGACCTGCTTGAGGAACGGGGACTCGTGGAGGAGTCTCAGGAGGGAGATCGGATCGTTTTCCGGCGCAGGACCTAGAAGGTGTGCGACGCACCCGGAGCTATCTCGACCACTTCCGTCTGCGGGCTCTCCTTGGCGACTCGGCTGCGGAGGTCGTCGATGTTCGCCGCGATGGCCGGGAAGGTGCCGTAGTGCGCCGGCACGCAGTAGCGTGGTGCGACGAAGCGGCATGCGACGGCGGCGTCCGGGACGTCCATCGTGAAGTAGGAGCCGACCGGCAGCACGGCGACGTCAATGGGGCCCCACACGTCGCGAAGGAGCTGCATGTCCATCGTCAGGGCCGTGTCGCCCGCGAAGTAGAGCTTCTTGCCTTCGGTCTCGATCAGGAAGCCGCAGGCGTGGCCGCCGGCGATGCCCGAACCGTGCAGGGCGAGCACCAGCTTCACCGTTCCGAAGTCGAAGCCGTGCTTGCCGCCGAGATGCATTCCGTGCGCCTGGATCCCCTTCGATCCGAGGTCTTGGGCGATCTCGTTCGTCGTGACACAGGTCGCGCCGGTGCGCTTGATGATCGCCTCGGCGTCGCCGATGTGATCCCCGTGCGCGTGGGTGATGAGGACGTAATCGCACGCGATCTCGTCCGCCTTCTGCTTCGCGACCGGGTTGCCGGTCAAGAACGGATCTATCAGAATCTTTTTGCCACCGGCCTCCAGGAGAAAGGCGGCATGTCCGATAAACGTCAGCTTCACGCGGAGATCCCTCCTTTTTACCAAGGAGAGTATACAGTGCCGGGCGCTGCCGCGGGAGACTGCTCGTCCGCCAGGATCCGACAGGCCTCGCGCTCGCCCCGTAGTACAGGCAGGGCGCTGACTGCGGAGTACAATAGGGATACGCGTTGCGCGTCACCCGAGATCGGGAAGCGGAGGGACGCATTTGGACGAGCTTTGGCATATCGGCGACAAAGTCCTCAGCCGCGAGCGACTGCTTCGGACGCTCGAGGAGATGCTGGGGCTGCGTCAGGCCGGCTTCTCGCAGCAGGCGACGGCGGAGCGCTTCTCCGTCGACCGCAGTTTCGTCTCTCGGCTTGAGGCGATCGCGGAGGTGCACAAGGGAGGCCGCATCGGCCTCGTCGGCTTTCCGGTGGCCAACAAGGAAGCGGTGCGTCGCACCGCCGAGGAATACGGGGTCGAGTACGTGCTGCTGCTCTCAGAGCGCGAGCGCCAAGCGTACCTGACCAGCCGCAGCGGCATGGAACTCCTGCACGAGGTGCTGGGAACGGTGGCTCGCCTGCGCACGCTCGACCATGTCGTGCTGCTCGCCTCAGACCGCTGGTTCTCCCTGGCGAACGGGCTGCTCGGCAGGGAGGTCAGCGGCATACGCATCGGCACGTCACCGATCGCCGAGGATCAGGAAGTGCCGATCGCTGCGCTCGCGGATCTCCTCTCCTCGCTCGCGGGCGGGCCGAAGGGCGGCGGCGAGGGCACGCAGCCTGCGCGTTGACAGCCCCGGAGACCGGGAATATAATGCACGCGAGCGGCAGGGAGGCGGGCACCCCATAGCGGGATGTCCGTCCGTTTTTCAGACCCCGCTGCCGGTGAGGACGCATCGAGAGGGGTGCCGGATTGGAAAAGGAAGTCCTCCTGTCGACCGAAGGCCTGAAGAAGATCGAGCAGGAGCTCGAGCACCTCAAGTCCGTGCGTCGCCGCGAAGTGGCGGAGCGCATCAAGCAGGCCCGCGAATTCGGCGACATCTCCGAGAACTCGGAGTATGAGGACGCGAAGAACGAGCAGGCCTTTATCGAGGGGCGCATCCTGACACTCGAGAAGATGCTGCGCAACGTGAAGCTCATCGAGGAGCCAAACGGCGGCGACCCGGAGACGGTGACGATCGGGGCGCAGGTCAAGGTCCGCGACCTTGACGAGAAGGAAGTTTACGAATACACGATCGTCGGCTCGACGGAAGCCGACCCGACAGCGAACCGCATCTCGAACGAATCTCCCGTCGGCAAGGGCCTGCTCGGTGCCCATGTCGGCCAGAAGCTGTCCATCGGCATTCCTGCCGGGACCTTGCGCGTCGAGGTGCTCGAGGTCCGGCGCTAAGTGGCGGGCGGCGACACGGAGCCGCGCACGGAGCCCTTCTCCGAGCCGCAGCGGCTTGAAAAGCTCAGGGAGCTCGTCTCCCTGGGCATTGACCCGTTTGGCCACAGGTTTACCGGCATCACGCACCACGCGGAGGAGATCGCGGCGCATTGCGACGATCTCGCGGGACAAGCCGTGCGCATCGCAGGGCGCGTGCGCGCCGTTCGCCTGCACGGCGGGTCGTGCTTCCTCGACCTGCACGACGAGTCCGGGCGCATCCAGGTATACGTGCGCAAGGACGCGGTGGGCGACGCGTCATTCCGCCTGCTCGACCTCCTAGACCTTGGCGATTTCCTCGGGGTGGACGGGACCGTCTTCCGGACGCGGCGCGGTGAGCCCAGCGTCGACGCGACGAGCTTCGTGCCGCTTGCGAAGGCGCTCAGGCCGCCCCCCGAGAAGTACCACGGCCTGCAGGAGACGGAGTTGCGCTACCGCTACCGGTACCTGGACCTCATGGCGAATCCGGAGGTCCGGCGGATCTTCCGCCAGCGCACGGCGATCGTCCAAGCCTTCCGCCGAACGCTCGATGCGCGGGGCTTTCTTGAGGTGGAGACGCCGGTCCTGCACCACCAGGCTACCGGTGCCGCGGCGCGTCCGTTTGAGACGCACCATAACGCCCTCGACCTGGACCTGAGCCTGCGCATCGCGCTCGAACTGCACCTGAAGCGCCTCCTGGTCGGCGGCTTCGAGCGCGTGTACGAGATCGGCCGCGTGTTCCGCAACGAGGGGATCTCGACCCGGCACAACCCCGAATACACTCTCATGGAGTGCTACCAGGCGTACGGCGACCGCGAAGATATGATGGACCTCACGGAGGCGCTCGTGCGGGAGTCCGCGCTGGCGGCGCTCGGCCAGACGCGCTTTACGTATCGCGGCGAGGAGTTCGATGTCGGTGAGCCTTGGCGGCGCGTCACGTTCGCGCAGGCGATCCGCGACCACGGCGGCCCGGACATCGACAAGCTGCGGGCGGAGGAAGACTGGCGAGGCGTGGCGCGCGAGGCCGGTGTCGATTCCGCGCAGCCGATCACGAAGCTCATGGACGACCTTTTCGAGCATTATGCGCAGCCACACCTCAGGCAGCCGACGTTCCTGCTCGACCATCCCGCGGCGATGTCCCCCTTGGCGCGCGCGGCCGCGGACCCGCGCTACGCCCTGCGCTTCGAGCCGATGATCGCGGGGATGGAAATCGGCAACGCATATACCGAGCAGAACAGCCCGCTTGCCCAGCGCGAAGCCTTCGAGCAGCAGGCGAACGAACGGCAGCGCGGCGACGCGGAGGCGCATCCGCTCGACGAGGACTTCCTGTTCGCGCTAGAGCACGGAATGCCGCCGACCGGAGGACTCGGCATCGGCATCGACCGGATCTGCATGCTGCTGCTCGACGCCCCGAACCTGCGGGAAGTGATCCTGTTTCCGCTACAGCGGCCGCGCGCCTAGCAAGGAAGGGCTGGTTGAGATGAAGCGGGTATACGGGGTGTCGCTGGGATCCTCGCAGCGCGACCACACTGCACAGGTGATGATGCTCGGCGAGGACATCGAGCTGACGCGTAAAGGGACCGACGGCGACCTCCTGGCGGCCGAGGCCGCGATTCGTGAGATCGACGGGACGGTCGACGCGATCGGGCTCGGCGGCATCGATGTGTACCTCTATGCGCGCGGCGAGCGCTACGTCGTCCGCGACGGCCTGCGTCTCAAGCAGGCCGCCGAGAAGACGCCCGCCGTCGACGGCTCCGGCATCAAAGACACGCTCGAGCGCGACGCGGTGCGGTATCTCGCGGCGCACACGAACCTGCTGACGCCGTCGACGCGGGTGCTGATGGTCTCGGCCGTCGACCGCTTCGGCATGGCGGAGGCATTCGTCGAGCTCGGCTGCCCGGTCGTTTTCGGCGACCTGATCTTTTCCGCGGGCATGCCCTACCCAATCACGACGCTGGACGAACTCGCGGACATCGCTCGCCGCATCCTGCCCGAGATGGGCAAGCTGCCGTTCACGATGCTCTACCCGACCGGCAAGGAGCAGGAGGGACAGCACGATTCCGGGCGGTTCCAGGAATACTACGCTGCCGCCGACCTCATCGCGGGAGATTGGCATTACATCCGCAAGTACCTCCCAGAGCGCATCGATGGCAAATGGATCCTTACGAACACGACGACCAGCAAGGATATCGAAGAACTGCGCAGGCGCGGCGCGACCCACGTCGTCACGACGACGCCTGTGATGGGCGGCCGCAGCTTCGGAACCAATCTAATTGAAGCGATGATTGTTGCACTCGCCGGCAAGCAGCCGGAAGAGCTCGGACATGCGGGATACCGGGCGTGGCTGGACAAGCTTGGCCTTGTGCCGCGCATCGAGGATCTGGGAGGTACGCCGGCTTGAGCGAAGCGTCGAAGGAGCGCCTGTTCGAAGCGCTCGACCTGTTCCGGGCGAAGATCAACGAGAACGCCCGCCTGCAGCAGATGAACCGCGACTGGAACCGCGACATCGCCGTGGTCGCCAAGGATCTGCCGGAAGTGCAGGCGTCGATCGAGATGCGCGAGGGTCAGATGGACTGGCGTCCGCAGGCGGCGGAAAATCCGCATATCGTGCTTACGGCGCCCGCCGACGTGCTGATCGGGATCTTCCGCGGCGACAGCACGCCCACGGAGCCGTACCTCGACGGCTCGCTGACGCTGCGCGGTTCGCAAGAGGACGTGTTGCGGCTCGACTTCGTTTCCTTGATGATCTGGGGCGAGTAGTCCCGAAGGGGGGCGTTCACGTTGGCCGAAGCCTACGACTTGCTGCAAGAATTGCTCGAGGCGGGCAGCCCGCCCGGGTTCGTCGAGACCTGCCGAGACCTGCGCGACAGCATGCTCTTCTACGACCGCGAGGTCTTGATCGGCGCCTACACGGGCGCCCTGGAGGGGCTCGCGTTCAACGTGCTGCTGGATGCGGCGATCGGCCAGCCGGAGACGTTCCCGACCGCGACTGAGCGCGTGCGCGATTTCATCCGCGCGCTGCCGGACAATCTCGACCTGCGCGAGTTTCCGATGGATGTGCAGTCGCTGGCGGAGCGCTTCCTCGAAACCGGCGGACGCTCGCTGTATGAGGCGTTTCCCGCGTGGGTCGCGGCACTGCACGTCTACCAGTCTGGTGAGTACTCCGATGATGACGACATCGACCGGCTACTCGCGGAAGCGCGCTACCAGGCCGAACTCGGCAACGAGAGCCAGGCGCTCGCCCGCATCGGCAGGGTGGGCGCGCTCGCGCTCACGGGCCGCCGCGTGCGCCCGGTCTGGGGCCGGATCGCAGGACCGCTCGAGCCGTGGCTGCACGGACTCTACACAGCGGTCGAGGCTGTCGCCAATCACGAGCGGCTTACGTACCCGCTGCGGCCGATCGGCGAGGAGCGCTTGCGCCGCAGCGCACGGGGCGTCGTGCGAGACCTCTCGCTGCGCCGGCGCTACGACGAACCCGCGAGCGACGTCTGGCGCGATCACGACGACGTCGATCGCTTCTATAGCGAAGTGATCAGCGGCCGCGACCGCCTGTCGGAAGCAGCGTATGCGGTCGTGCAGGCGCAAGGAGTAACTCTGCTGCCGGTGCTGCTGACAATGGTCGGCGCACGCGAACTGCGCGATGACGAACAAAGCCGCGAACATCTCGCGCCTGTTCGGGCGCTCGATGCGCTGGTCGCGCTGCACGCGGCCGAGGCCGTGCCGATGCTGCTGCGCATCGTGGCGGAGGTCGATCCGCAGGACGAGCTGTTCACGGCGGCGCAGACGGGCCTCGTGAAGCTCGGATCGGCCGCGGCGCCGCAGGTGCTATCGTTCGCCAGCGGCGAGGCGGACGCAGAGACGGCCATCTACCTTTCGGAAGTGCTCTCGCGCATGGACAAGAATGAGCGCGTCTTCCGCTTCCTTACGTCGCTTTTCCGCAAGACATCGTGGTGGGAAGGCAAGGGTGCGCTCGTGCGCGCGCTCGCTGACTACGGAGACACGCGCGCGCTTCCTCTATTGCGCGATGCCCTGCGCAACCTTGACCAGCGCGACTCTCGGCAGTCTGAACTTTTGCGCGAGGCGATCGGCAGCCTGTCGCGCCGCGCGGAGCGGCCGAAGATGTCGCCGCGCGGGCGGCGCATGCGCCGGCAATAGCGTCGCGAGCCAAATCATTCCTGTTGCGGCGCCTTGAATGCGGTAGTATAGTATCTCTTGCCGCCGCGAAAGCGGGCTCGGCCACAGGGCTCCGCGCCTTGTGCTTCTGCCCGGCATGGTTTCAACTGCCAGTTGACTGGCGGGGATCATGCGAGTAGAATGACTACTTGCCGCCGCGAGAGCGGGGCGCAAGCCGGAGTAGTCCGGCTCGGTCTTTGAAAACCGAACAGCAGAGA
>JAKAPV010000149.1 GCA_021806845.1 Bacillota bacterium
CTCGTAGTACTTCAAAGGCCCGCAGCGAGCCAAGGTGATGGGGCAGCTCGAGGCCGCAAACGGACTGGGAAAGGTGATCAGCCCGATTGCCGGCGCCATCGCGGGCATCGTCCTTTGGCTGCTTCCCTTCTATCTCTTTGCGGCGCTCTCGATCCCCGAGGGCATCCTGCTCTGGCTGCTCGTCCGCGAGCCGAAGAAGACGGGCTCGAAGCAGCCATTCTCGAAGTACTACGAGGGGTTCAAGAACGTCTTCCAGCAGAAGGGCCGCTCGCTCGGCGCGCTGCTGCTGAGCGGCGCCGTCGTGCTGTTCATCCTCTTCGGCACCCTCTTCTACCTCTCCGAGGTGCTCGAGAAGAACTATGGAATGTCGAACCTGAGTTCCGGGTTCGTGCTCGCCCTGCCGGTCGGGGCGATGGCGGGCACGTCGCTGCTCGTGGGCAACTACCTGGCGAAGCGCGCGAAATACGCCAAGATCATCATCATCAGCGGAACGGTGCTCGTCGGGGCCGTGATGGTCGTGAACGCCTTCTTCACCGACCGCTGGGTGCTGTTCGCCGCCATCTCGCTGATGGGCTTCGGCGGCGGGTTCGTGCTGCCGACGCTGACCCTCCTCTTCACCTCGGCGACCGAGCCGGGCGAGCGCGGCATGATCACTTCCCTGTACGGCGGGGTGCGTTTCATCGGCGTTGCGCTCGGCCCGCCGACCTTCGGCTGGCTGCTGAAGCAGGGCACCGCCCCGCTCTTCCTGACCGCGGCCGGGCTGCTCGGCGCCACCGCCGTCCTCGTCTTCTTCTTCCTCAACCTGCAGCAGGTGCTCGGCAAGCAGGCCATCTCGCAGACTCGCGACCGCTACGTCATCGCCTTCGCGCCGCGGCCGCGCCCCCGCGAAAGCCATTAGCGCGCAGAACCTCCCACATCACTCCCTCATACGCTGGCGAGCGTGAAGGAGGGGGTGCGGTGGCAGCCGCGCAAGAAGGCGCATTTCAAGGCATCGTGACCGATCCACTGGGAGAGAGGACCTGCAAGCCGCGGCGAGACGGGCTGACGATGGTCATCGACAAGGGCATGGGCGTGCAGCAGACCGAGGGGCTCCTCGAGCTCGCTGCGCCGTACATCGACTACTGGAAGCTGCCGTTCGGGACGTCGTCCGTCTACCCGACCCGCGTCCTGCGTCGCAAGATCGGCGTGATCCGCGCCGCAGGCGTTTCCACGTATCCGGGCGGCACATTTCTCGACATCGAGCACATGCAGGGCCAGCTCGAGCCGTTCGTCGACCGCGTCGTCGACTTGGGGTTCGATGCGATCGAAGTGAGCGACGGCACCATCGACCTGACGCCGGCAGAGCGCCGCGAGGCCATCCGCATCGCCCGCTCGCGGGGGCTTGCGGTGCTCACCGAGGTCGGCCGCAAGGACCCCACCGAGCGGCTGAGCGCGTTTCAGATCCACCGCACCATGCTGGAGGACATCGCCGCCGGGGCCGAGCACATCATCGTCGAGGGGCGCGAGAGCGGCAAAGGTGTCGGCATCTATGACGCGCAGGGGGAGATCGCCGAGGATGAACTCCTCAAGATGGTGCGCGCGGCGGGCGACATCCACCGGCTGATCTGGGAGGCACCGCTCAAGAGCCAGCAGCAGGAGCTGATCCGCCGCTTCGGCAGCAACGTCAGCCTCGGCAACGTCCCCCCGGAGGAGATCCTGGCGCTCGAGGCGCTGCGACGGGGGCTGCGCGCCGACACCCTGCGCTACGTGCTGCCGGGGTGGGCGGAAGGCGGAGGGATCTAGTCCCTGTGGTATAATCCGCCATGAGGTGGGGCGGGTGCGCGTAATCGCGGGAACGGCGGGCGGACTGCGCCTCGCCACCCTGCCGGGCAGCGCGACGCGCCCTACACTCGACCGCGTGCGCGAGTCTCTGTTCGCTATCCTCGCGCCGCGCCTCGAGGGCGCCAGGGTACTCGATCTCTATGCCGGCACGGGAGCGCTCGGCATCGAGGCACTGAGCCGCGGAGCGGCCAGCTGCCGCTTCGTCGATGCGGAGCCGAGGGCGCTCTCCGTAGTGCGCGAGAACCTCCGCCGGACGCGGCTTGAGACTGCGGCCGAAGTTTCACGGCTGCGGCTGCCGGGCGGGCTCGCGCAGTTGCGTTCGGAGGGGCCCTACGACATCGCGCTGCTTGATCCGCCCTACGCGGAGGCACCGTGGGAGGCTCTGCTGACGGGTCTTCTAGACCTTCTCGCAGCGCAGGGGCTCGCCGTTTGCGAGCACGCGTGCCGCGCCCCGGTCCCGCTCCTGCCGGGCTGGAGACAAGTGCGCAGCGCGCAGTATGGACAGACTTGCGTGAACATTCTCGGAAGGGACGACGCCTAGTTGTCGCACGCACTGTACCCGGGCAGCTTCGACCCCGTGCACCGCGGGCACCTGGACGTCGTGGAGCGGGCCAGCCGCATCTTCGACCGGGTGACGGTCGCGGTGCTCGAGAATCCCGCCAAGAATCCGGTGTCCACGGCGGAGGAGCGCGTCAGCTTCCTGCAAGAGGCGCTGGCGGAGTTCGGCAATGTCTCCGTCGTACGCTTCGGCGGACTCACCGTGGAATGCGCGAAGCAGCACGGGGCGAATGTGATCCTGCGCGGCCTGCGAGCAGTACTGGACTTCGACTACGAAGTGCAGACCGCCATGATGAATCGGCACCTCGAACCGAGGGTGGAGACATTCTTTCTGCTCACCAAGAGCCGCTACGCCTATATCAGTTCATCGCTCGTCAAGCAGCTGGCGAAGTTTGGCGCCCCCCTCGACGACTTCGTCCCTGCGTCAGTGGCGGAGGCGCTGCGCCGTCTAGCGTCCGAAGGAGCATAGACGGAGCGAGGTTCGCCGAAGGATAGCGATGCATGCATGCCTTCTGCCCCTCGGAGGGGAGGGAGCGCCGCTCTTACGGCGACGGCAATGGAATCAGCTCCGAAGATCGCGCTCGCGCTCGGCGCCGGCGGAGTGTACGGATATGCCCATATCGGGGTGCTGCAGGTCCTCGAGGAGCATGGCCTGCGGCCGGACCTCGTCGTGGGCTGCAGCATCGGCGCGGTGATCGGCGCGCTCTACGGGGCGGGACTTTCGTCCCGGCAGCTGGAGATGCTAGGGACGCACCTTCGGCGCAGCCACTGGCTTGACGTCACGATGACCCGCATGGGCGTCGTCAGCGGGCAGCGGCTCGAAGGCGTGCTTCGCCTGCTGACGCGCGACCGCCGCCTGGAGGACCTCGACCCGCCGCTGGCCGTCGTGGCGACCGACATCGAACGCGGGCGCAAGGTGGTCTTCACGCGCGGGCCGGCTGCCACGGCAGCCCGTGCCTCTAGCGCCATTCCCGGCATCTTCAGTCCCGTACGCCTCGGGGAGAGCCTGCTCGTCGATGGCGCCGTCATCGAGCGCGTGCCGGTCGACACGGCCCGGTCCCTGGGGGCGGACCGCGTGCTTGCGGTCGCCCTCGGCACCCTGCGGGACGGACGGCGCGTTCCCGTGCGCCATCTCTTCGACGTCATCAACCAGTCGTTCAGCATCATGCAGCAGGAACTGGCGGCGGAGCGCGCCCTGCGCGCGGACGTCCTCGTGGAGCCGCTCGCCTACGAGGCGAACGCCACCAGCCCGGCGCAGGCCGACGGCCTGATCCAGGCGGGCCGCGTCGCGGCGCTCGGTCAGATCGACGCGATCAAGGCGATGTTTGAGCGGGGGGTAGCGCGCCGTGGCTAAGTGGATGCGATGGGTTCTCGGCACCCTTGCGCTGGTCGCGGTCGCGGCCGGAGTGCTCTGGTGGACGCCGACCGGATACTACGTCATCGTCGCGGGGGTCACGGAGAACCTCAACCGGATCGTGAGCGTCCCGAGCACCACCGGCCAGCTGCCGTCCGGAAAGCTGCTGATGGTCGCCGTCGACGTCGAGCCGGCCAACCTGTACTACTATCTGGTCGGCAAGTACACGCCGTACGGCGAGCTGATTCCCGTACAGGAGCTCCTGGGCCCCTCCGGCAACGAACAGCAGTACCAGCAGGCCAACATGGAGCTCATGAACGAGAGCCACCTCGCCGCGAAGGTCGCGGCCCTGCGGCAGCTCGGCTACAACGCGAAAGAGACCGGCCACGGCGTCTACGTCTACGCGGTGGTGCCGAAGACGCCGGCCGTGGGGCATCTGAAATCCGGGGACGTGATCGAGCGGGTGGACGGGACGCCGGTCGACACGGCCCAGAGCCTGCTCAACTACATGGGCGGCGTGACGGCCGGCCGCCACCTGGCGCTGACGGTGCTGCGCAACCACCAGACGATCTCCGTCGACGTCGGGACGATCCCCAGTACGACGCTCAAGAACCACGCGGAGCTCGGCGTGGAGATCTTCACCTACAAGCCGAACTGGATCATTCCGGTGAAGATCAAGATCAGCACGGGGGACATCTCGGGACCGTCGGCCGGCATGATGTTCAGCCTCTCGATCATCGATCACCTGCGCCCGCAGCTCGACCTCACGCACGGCCAGATCGTCGCGGGCACCGGCACGATCGACGCGTACGGCAACGTCGGCGCGATCGGCGGCATCAAGGAGAAGGTCATCACCGTCTACGATGCCGGCGCGAAGATCTTCCTCGTGCCCAAAGACAACTATCCGGCAGCGGTGCAGGAAGCGAAAGCGATCGGCATCTCGCAGAAACTGCGCATCATACCTGTCGGGACGCTGGCGCAGGCAGTGGCGGCGCTCGAGGGCCGCTAGCCCGCCGGCACCATCCCGCAAAGGGGGATGGCGATGCCAGAGATGAGTGCGCAAAGTGTGCAGGCCATCGTCCAGCAGGAACTGCAGCGCCTGCTGTCGGGGCCGTCCGCACAGAGCAATGTGTTGAACGCCGCGCAGGGCCAGGGGAGTCTCTCGCAGGGTTCGACCGGACAGGACCAAAGTCCCTCGCAGGGCAATGCCCAGCAGCCCGCCCCGTCGCCGCAGGACGTGGCGATGGTGCTGAAGGCGCTGTCGCAGGCGCTGTCCCAGGCCGTCCAGCCGGCCTCTGGGCAGGCCGGATCGCCGGGGGACAGCGGATCATATCAGCAGACCCAGCAGGGCCAGCAGACCCAGCAGACGCAGCAGAGCCAGCAGACCCAGCAGGGCCAGCAGACCCAGCAGGGCCAGCAGACCCAGCAGGGCCAGCAGACGCAGCAGCAGTCCTCCGCGCCTTTAGCGCAAAGCGGGCAAGGCGGCAGCGGCCAGGAGAGCCAGGAACTTGCGCAGCTGCTACGCCAGCACCTCGCCATGATGCAAAGTCAGTCGCAGGCTGCACAGACCTCGCAGCCGATGCAGCAGGCAAGTCAGAACCAGGCGGGCCAGGGCCAGAACGCGCAAGGTCAGAGTCAAAGCCAGAGTCAAAGCCAGAGTCAAGGCAATCAGCAGGCCAGCGGCCAAAGCCAGGGAGGGCGGCAGAAGGCCGACCAGGGAAGCCAATCATTGTCCGGCGGGCCCGGGAAAGGATCCCCGCTGCGCAAGCTCGCGGCCCGCGCGCAACGCCAGGCCGGTACCGTCATGGACGTGCAGTCGCAAGCCGAATTGATCGCGCAGGCGCAGGCGGAGTTCAGCCAGGAGCTCTCGCAGAACCTTCAGCGTTTGCGCCAGGTCATCTCCGAGAGCCAGGAACTCGCGCGCCGCATGCAGGCCGTACTCGGCGGCGGCAGCCAAGAAAGCTCAAGTTGACGCTGTTTCGGACGCACCGTATACTAGGCGAAGTCGAGGTGGTGCCATGCTCGGCGTAGTTGTTGGCGCGCTTAGGCGTCACGAGGTGGGAGCGCACGAGGAGTTTGAGTTGCGCGTCGCTCCGCAAGATTTGCCAGAGCTGGGCCTCGCGGATGACCTGCGGGTGCACGGCAGGCTGACGAACCTCGGCGAGGAAGGCATACACGCCGCTATCGACGTGGAGGGCGCCATTGCACGCGAGTGCGCGCGTTGCCTCGCGCCCGTGCGGGTGCCGGTGCGCGCGACCTCCGAGGAGACCTTCGGCGCGTCGGGACCGTGGACGTCCATCGTGGAGGACACCCTGGACCTGGAGCCGATGGTCAATGAAGCGGTGCTCCTGGAAGAACCCTTGCGGGCGCTTTGCCGCCCGGACTGCGCAGGGATCTGCCCGACCTGCGGCAAGGACCTCAACGAGGGTCCGTGCGGCTGCACGGACGACGAGGTCGATCCGCGGCTCGAACCCTTGAAGAAGCTTTTGGGACCGAGAGAGGAGAAGCGATAGCAGATGGCCGTCCCCAAGCGCAAGCATTCCAAGGCGCGCCGCGACTCACGCCGCGCGAACTGGAAGCTTCCCGCCCTTACGCTGACGCCGTGCCCGCAGTGCAAGAAGCTTCGGGTGCCGCATCACGCGTGCCAGAACTGCGGCTATTACGATGGCCGCGAAGCGATCCACGTCGACTGATTTGCACTTTTCCGCCCCGGCCGCTGGAGGCCGGGGCGTTCCTGTCCCGGCGGGCGGATATTCTGGTTCGCCTGTTTCCGGTTGCCATGCTTATGAGCCCATTGCTATACTAGGTGCTAATACTAGGTAGGAAGGGTCAATGTGGATCGCCGACAACGTCGCGCGCAAGTACATGAGGCATTGCTAGCGGATCCGTTCGTGACCGACCGGGAACTGGCGCGCCAGCTGACCGTCAGCGTGCAGACCATCCGGCTCGATCGCCTCGCGCTTGGCATCCCAGAGATGCGGGTTCGCGCGATGGACGTGGCGGAGCGCGCCTACGGTTCGGCCCGCCCGCTGACCGCGCGCCAGGTGTTCGGCGAACTCGTGGATCTCGAGCCGGGCAGCCAGGCGATCAGCAGGATCGCTACGTCGCGAGAGCTCGCCTTCTCCGGCACCAACGAGGTGCAGGGGCACTTTCTCTACGCTCAGGCGGAGACCCTCGCGCTCGCGGTTGTGGACGTGGAGCGGCCGAAGATCGCCCTCGCGCGCGTCAAGTTCCGGCGCGGCGTGGAGGTCGGCGAGACGCTCATCGCGAAGGCGCAGGTGATCCGCCGCAGCCCCGGCCGGCAGGTCGTGCTGGCGCTCGTGCGCGCCGCCGGCGACGAGGTGTTCCGGGGGAAGTTTGAGGTTTTGGCCGGGGGGGCGTAGGGTTGCGGATTGCAGTCGACGCGATGGGCGGGGACCACGCACCGTCGGAGATCGTCCGCGGCGCCCTGGAGGCATCGCGCGAGCACGGCATCCCGATCACCCTCGTCGGGCGCGGGGCGGAGATCGCGCCGCTGCTGACGGACGAGGCGACGCGCGGCGCGGACTTCGTGCTGGTCGAGGCGCCCGAGGTGATCGGCACCGACGAGAAACCCGCGCAAGCCGTCCGGCAGAAGCGCCAGTCGTCCATCGTGCTCGGCATCGAAGAGGTGCGCGAGGGGCGCTGCGATGCCTTCGTCAGCGCCGGCAACACGGGCGCCTTGATGACAGCTT
>JAKAPV010000150.1 GCA_021806845.1 Bacillota bacterium
CCCGATCGGGGTTGCCGGCATCATCACGCCGTGGAACTTCCCGATGGCCATCCCGACCTGGAAGACGTTCCCCGCGATCGTGCTCGGCAACACCGTCGTGTTCAAGCCCGCGAGCGACACCCCGATGCTCGCGCTGGAACTCGTAAAGATCTTCGAGGAGGCCGGGCTGCCGCCCGGCGTCATGAACCTCGTCTTCGGCTCGGGCTCCGAGGCGGGCGAGGTGCTGCTCGAAGACCCCCGCGTGCGCCTCATCTCCTTCACGGGCTCGAACGAAGTGGGGCGTCATGTCGCGTCGCGCGCCGGCGAGGGCCTCAAGCGGATCTCGCTCGAGCTCGGTGGCAAGAACGCAATCAGCGTCATGGATGACGCCGATCTCGACCTTGCGGTCGACGGCATCGTCTGGAGCGCGTTCGGCACGTCCGGGCAGCGCTGCACGGCCTGCTCGCGCCTGATCGCCCACGAGGCGGTCTACGATGAGCTGCGCGACCGCCTGGCTGCCCGCATCTCGCAGCTGCGGCTCGGCGACGGCCTCCTCGACACGACGGACGTTGGCCCAGTGATCAACATCGGCGCCGCAAAGCGCATCGACGAGTACGTGCAGATCGGCAAGGCAGAGGGCGCGCAGCTCGTCGTCGGCGGCGGCGTCGCGAGCGACGGCGAACTTCAGAAGGGCTCCTTCTACCGCCCGACCCTCTTCGCCGAGGTACGTCCCGACATGCGCATCGCGCAGGAGGAGATCTTCGGACCGGTGCTCTCGATGATCAAGGTGAAGAGCTTCGAGGAGGCGATCGCGGTCAACAACTCGGTCACCTATGGCCTGAGTTCCTCGATCTTCACCCAGGACGTCAACCGGGTCTTCCAGGCCATCCGCGACCTCGAGAGCGGCCTCCTCTACGTCAACGCGGGCACGATCGGCGCCGAGATCCACCTGCCGTTCGGCGGCACGAAGGGCACCGGTAACGGCCACCGCGAGGCGGGCACCGCCGCGCTCGACTTCTTCAGCGAGTGGAAGTCCGTCTACGTCGACTACTCCGGAGTCCTCCAGCGAGCCCAGATCGATAGCTGACGCTGGCACTCGACTACAATCGGCTTGTGCGCTACCCTGAGGGAAGCATGGGCGCCACCGCCCTTCGCGGTGGCGCCTTCCCATACCGCCGCAGCGGCGCTAGACGCATGGCGCGGATCCCCGCAGCGGTGTTGGAGGCGAAGGATTTGGCCTTGGCGACCGAAGCGACCTGGCTCGACGAGGTGCTTTCAGAGCAGCACCTCTACGAGAGCAAGCAGCGCCCCGCACCGGCGGGCCAGCGCGTCGGCTGGCGCATCGGCGTGCGGCCGTATCCCTTGAGCCGGTCCCTGCGCGCGCGCCTTACCGAGATCGGAGAGGACCTCTGGGCCCTGGTGCAGGCCCAGCAGGCCATCTATCTGCGTTCCCTGAAGACCCCGGAACTCGCCTTCATCGCGGAGTATCTCGACGCCGGCAAGCCGGCGGATCTCGTCCGCTTCAGCCAGATGCACAGGCTCCGGAGCCACGTGCCCGTCATGCTCCGACCAGACCTCCTGCAGATGGAGGACGACTTCGTCGCGACGGAACTCGACTCCGTTCCGGGCGGCTTCGGCGAGCTCTCCGCCTTGCAGGATGCCTACTCCTCGCTCGGCCAGGACGTCCTTGGCGGGCCGCACGGGATGCTCGACGGCTTCATGGGCGCGATGCGCCACCTTTCTGGCGCGGAGCACCCGTTCGTGGGCATCGCGGTCTCCGAGGAGTCCTCCGACTACCGCCCGGAGATGGAGTATTTCAGCCGCCGGCTGCGCGAGCGCGGCGAGCGCGTCTTCGCCGTCTCGCCACGCGACGTCGAGTTCCGCGAGGACGGCCTGTACGCCCAGGGGGAGCGCCTGAGCGTGCTCTACCGCTTCTTCGAGCTCTTCGACCTGCGCAACGTGCCGAAGGCGGACCTCTTTCTCTACGCGCAGCGCAAGGGCACCGTAGTGGTCACGCCGCCGTTCAAGCCGCAGCTCGAGGAGAAGCTCTGGTTCGCACTTCTGCACCATCCCGGCCTCGAGGACGCCTGGCAGGCGGAACTGGGCGTGGAGCGGCTCGGCCGCTTGCGGCGCCTGATCCCCCAGACCCACGTCCTCGATCCGCGGCCGATTCCGCCGCACGCGGTGGTCGCTGGCCTGCAGCTCGGCGGCAGGCCGGTACGGGACCTGCGCCAGCTCGGGGAGATGGGAAAGCGCGAACGCGCCAACTGGGTCCTCAAGCCGAGCGGCTTTTCGGAACTCGCCTGGGGGAGCCACGGCGTCCACATCGGCGAGGACGAGCCGCAGGAGGAGTGGGCACGCGAGGTGGGGGAGGCGCTTCGGACCTTCCCACATCCCGTCTGGCTGCTCCAGCGCTTCCGCAAGGCGCGGGTCGTGGAGGTCCCCTATTACGACTTCGCGGCGGGCAAGACGGTGGAGATGGCCGGGCGCACACGCCTGTGCCCGTACTATTTCCGCAGCGCAGACGGCATCGTGCTTGGCGGAGCGCTGGCGACGGTCTGCCCCGCGGACAAGAAGATCATCCACGGCATGGTCGACGCCGTGATGCTGCCGGCGTCCAGCCAGGAATAGCTCCGCACAGGACGAGACGCCCGCCTGCACGGGCGTCTCGTCCTGCTCCGTTGCGCCCCTTGGAATCCGTCCGCCGCCCGAGGCAGCTTGGCGGATGGTCCTCAGTTGATGTTGTTGACGGTTCCGGCCTGGATGGTGTAGGTCTCCGTGCTGGCGTCCCACCGACACACGGAGCGGGCGCCGGACAAATCCGACGCCCGCTCCCGCACGCAACGCCCGCGCGGTCGGCGTCTCATCCTGCTACGCGGAACTTCCGGCCCGGTGCTGCGGTGGTGCCGCGAGTTCCTCGCGCGGCGGACGCGACCAGCTCAGGTACGCTTCGCGCCGCAGGAGCCCAAGGCCGCCGACGCCGTAGAGGTAGCGGAGCAGCGCCAGTTCATGCATCGCGTGGCCTGCGCGCCCTGTCAGGCGAAAGCGCCCGATGTTCGCGATCCCGTGCCGGTCTCCGATCGCCGCCGCCGTGCCGAGGACCCGCGCATGCAGCGCCTGCGGCTCGTCCCCGCGCAGCACCCGCACGATGTTGCGTCCCGCCTGCAGACCCTCCTGAACGGCCAGTTGCGCGGTGGGAGGCAGGGCGTGCTTGCCGTCCGGCGACGGTATGTGGGCGATGTCGCCCGCGGCGAACACGCCGGGGTGCCCCTCCACCTCGAGCTGTGCGTCGACGAGTACCCTGCCGCGACCGTCGCAGGGCAGGCCCGCCTCCTGCGGGATCTGGTTCGCGCGCACTCCGCCCGTCCAGATCGTGAGATCGGACGGGATTTCGCAACCGGATGTCAGTTTCACGCTGTGCGGTAGTACCTCAGAGGCTGGCTCCCCGCGGTAGATCTTGATGTTGTGCTGCACTAACTCTCGCTCGACGTAGGACGCGAGTTCCTCGTCCTCCTCGGGAAGGATCGCAGGCGTCGCCTGCACGATGGAGATGTGAATGTCTTTCGCAAGGTGGTCTGCGATCTCACCCGCGAGCTGCACTCCGGTCAGGCCCCCCCCAACGATCACGACGCGGCCCCCTCCGCTCGCTCTCAGAGACCGTAGGCGCCTGCGCACCCGCACCGCCGAGTCTAGGTACCGCAGCGTCAAGGCGTGCTCTTCTGCGCCGGCGACGCCGTAGTACTCCGGCGCACTGCCAAGCGCCAAAACCAGACGCTTGTAGGGGACAGTGCCCCGGTCTGTGCGGACGATGCGCTCACGCGGGTCAAGCGACTGCACCTCGGCCTGCAGCATCATGAGGCGCGGACTCGCCGGCAGGAGGCGTCGCAACGGAAACTGGACGCCGCTTGGCTGCTCCGCGCCCGCCGCGACCTTATACATTTCCGTTACAACCTGGTGATAGTGACCCCGGTCGACCAGCACGATCTCCGCATCCAGATCATGCCGCAGAATCTCCTGCACTGCGCGCACGCCCGCGTAGCCGCCGCCAAGTATCGCAACGCGTACCAGGGTCAACCCTCCTCCCGCGAGCCTGGGTCTAGTGTGGCTGGCGGTCGCCCTTCGGTATCCTTGCGCGGCGTTCGTGTTCACGAGAAGCAACCATGGAGGAACCGGCGGTCCCGCTGCCACTCTAATCCTGTCTGCCCGCGAGTGCCCGGACCTGTACGGCCCGTCCCAAGGCGCGGTTCGCCCCGTCCTGTCCCAGGCGCACAAGCACTGCGCCCTGAGGCAGGCCCGCTTCCACGTGCAGCGCGGCGCGCATGCCGCCGACCTCGACTTCGTCGTCCTCCGCGGCGCCCGCGGCCTGCGCCACGTCAGCGGCGACCATGATGCGCGCGGGCGGGACGATCGAGTGGAGGAACGGATCCGGCGTGACGCCCTTGAAGTAGATGCTGGCTGCGGCGATCGCCGCGCCCTCGGCGGGCCGGTAGCCGCCCGCGGGAGCCTCGCCGCCCGTGCGGCGCCCCTGGCCGAAGAGCGGCGAAAGCGCCTGCTTCACCTCTGCGAGGATGGCGTCGTAATCGGCCTCGACGCCCGCGAGGCGCGCCATCAGCTCCCAGTCGTCCACGAGTTCGGCTCCGCGGTCGGAGCCTGCGTAGTAGCGCTGCGCACGGCCTTCCATGTTGACGAAGTGTCCGTCCGACTCGGCCCAGGCAGCGACCGGCAGCACGAGATCGGCGCGCTCCGTCGTCTCGCTCGGCACGGTACCGGCGACCGCGAGGAACGGGACCTTCTCGATCGCCTGCGCGGCGAGTTCCGCGTCCGGGAACTCCGAGAGGATGTCGTGGCCCACGACGAAGAGCGCGTCGAGCTGTCCCGCCGCGGCCGCTTCCAGCATGCCGCGCGCGTCGAGCCCACCTTCGCCCGGCACGAGTCCAGCCACCTGCGCGCCGTAGGAGTTGGCGAGCGAGCCGGCCACGAGCGTCGCGCTCTCGCCGCTGCGCGCCGCGAGAGCGGCCGCGAGCGCGGCGAACACGGCTTCTGTGTGGCCGTTCCAGATGAACAGCACCTTCTGGGCCGCGAGGAACGCCTGGCCGAGTTCGCCTTCACCCTGCGCGATCGCGCGCAGCGTCGCAGCGACGTCCGGCGTCTGCGCCTCCTGATGCGGCATGTCCAGGAGGCCCTGCCGCGGCGACACGCTCACAATGCGCAGTCCGCGCTTGCGCGCGAACTGGCGCAGGCGCAGCGCCAGCACCGGAGCCTCCTCGAGCAGCTCCACGTCGAGCGAGATGACGAGGTCCGCATCGTTGACGTCGTCGATGCGGCCGACCGGTCCCGGCGCGATGGCCGTGTAGAGCGGCAGCACGCGGTGGTCGACGTTCTTCGTGCCCACCTCCGTGAGGAAGCGGCGCAGCAGGTATGCGGCCTCGAGGGAGTGGCGGCCGCCGCCCAGCGCGCCGCTCTTCCCCTGCATGCGCTGGCGCAGCACTGCGATCGCCTCATCCCACGACACCGGCACGAGGCTGCCGTCCTTGCGCAGCATTGGGCGCTCAAGGCGCGTGCCGTGGCTGAGGAAACCGTAGCCGAAACGCCCGCGGTCGCAGATCCAGCCCCAGTCGATCTCCTCGCTGTCGCGCGAGAGGATGCGCTTCACCTCGCCGTGCCGCAGCGACAGGCGGATGTTGCAGCCGACCGGGCAGTGCGGGCAGACGGAGTCGACCTCATTGAGGTCCCAGGGACGCGCCTTGAAGCGGTAGGGACGCGACGTGAGCGCGCCGACCGGGCAGATCTCGATCGTGTTGCCGGAGAAGATGGAGTCGAACGTGCGGCCCTCCGCCGTGTCGATCACGGCGTGGCCGCCGCGCTCGTGCACCGTCAGCACGGGGTCGCCCGCCACTTCGTCCATGAAGCGCACGCAGCGGGTGCACTGGATGCAGCGCTCCTGGTCGAGTTCGACGATCGGGCCGAGCGCCCGCGCCTTGTCGAGGTGGCGCTTGGGATCCGCAAAGCGCGTCGTCTGCGGCCCGTAGGCGATCGAATTGTCCTGCAGGTCGCACTCGCCGCCCTTGTCGCAGATCGGGCAGTCGAGCGGGTGGTTCGCCAGCAGGAACTCGAGGACGCCGGCGTGTGCCTTGTTCACCTCGTCGGTGTCGGTGTAGACGACCATGCCCTCGGAGACCGGCGTGGCGCACGCGGGCTGCAGCTTCGGCATCTTCTCGACGCGCACGAGGCACATGCGGCAGGCCGCCGCAGGGTCCATGCGCGGGTGGTAGCAGAAAACCGGGATATCGATCCCGACCTGTTTGGCCGCGTCGATGATCAAGGTCCCGGGCTGGACCTGGACCTCGCGGCCGTCGATCGTCAGGGTGATCAACGCACTACCTCCCCCAGCGGGCAGCAGCCCTGGTCGATGTGCGCCTGATACTCGTCGTGGTAGAGCACGAGGCCCGACTTGAGCACACCGATCGCGGCGTCGCCGAGCGGGCAGAACGTCCGCCCTTCGATGTTGACGACGAGGTCGGAGAGCATCTCGAGGTCTCCCTGCCGTCCAAGGCCGGCCTCGATGCGCTCGAGCACCTGCCCGAGCCACATCGTGCCTTCGCGGCACGGCGTGCAGAAGCCGCACGACTCGTGGCGGTAGAACTCCATCAGGCGCAGGGTGGACTTGACGACGCACGCGCGGTCGTCGAGCACGATCACGCCGCCGGAGCCGAGCATGGTGCCCGCTGCGGCCAAGGCCTCGTAGTCGAGGGCCACGTCGAACTTTTCGGGCGTCAGGATCGGGACGGACGAGCCGCCCGGGATGATCCCCTTGATTTCGCGGCCCTCCAGCGGGCCGCCGGCGAGGTCGAAGACGAGTTCGCGCAAGGTTACCTTGCCGAGTTCCACTTCGAAGTTGCCAGGGTTCCGTACCGTTCCGGATACGGAGAAGAGCTTCGTGCCGGCGCTCTTCTCGGTGCCGTACTTGGCGTACTCCGCGCCGCCCATCGCGAGGATCGGGACGACGGCCGAGAGCGTCTCGACATTGTTGACGACGGTCGGCATGCCGTAGAGGCCTGCCGTCGCCGGGAACGGCGGCTTGAGGCGCGGTTGTCCGCGCTTGCCCTCGAGGCTGTTCAGGAGCGCCGTCTCCTCGCCGCAGATGTAGGCGCCGGCGCCGAGGTAGAGGCTGATGTCGATGCGGCGCCCGGACCCGAGCACGTTGTCGCCGAGGTAGCCCTTCCCGCGGGCTTCGGCGATCGCGCGCTCGAGGATTTGGTAGCCGACCTTGAACTCGCCGCGCAGGTAGATGAAGGCGTCCTCCGCGCCGATCGCGTACGCCGACGTCGCGACGCCCTCGAGCAGGAGGTGCGGGTCCTTGTAGATGATCTCCTGGTCCTTGCAGGTGCCCGGTTCCGACTCGTCGGCGTTGCAGACGAGGTAGCGCGTGCGCCCGTCCTTCGGCAGGAAGCTCC